>CAKUAK010000114.1 GCA_934636325.1 uncultured Eubacteriales bacterium | reverse complement strand
CGTGGGCGCGAAAAGGGCTGTTTTGCGCATGTCAAAAGCCGAAGTCCGGCATTTTAATGACCAAAAGGAAGAGGAAAACGCTATGGGGCGGTCGTCTCTTCCTTTTCAATATATTGTTGCTTTTGACGAAAGAACTTTCGGAACAGGCCCAATATGTAGAATATGTGCGTTGACAAGCCACCCGGGGGCGATTATAATTATTGACTGTAATCGCCGCCGAAGATATTGATGCCCGGCGGTATTTGATAGGTTCAAAATAATAATTAAAATAAAGAGAGTATAAGGGGCGGTCAAAATGTTCAAAACGATAATAAAGCGCGACGGCCGGGAGGCGCCGTACGATATAAATAAGATCGCGGCGGCCATCGCCAAGGCCATGAAGGCCAGCTCGCGCGAGGATAACGGCGAGAGCCTGCGGATGGCACAGTTGGTCGAGCAGCAGCTGATCGAGCAGTTCGGCGATAAGGCCCCCGGCGTTGAGGATATACAGGATATCGTAGAGCTTGTCCTGATGGACAACGGATATGCCATGGTATCCAAAAAGTATATAATCTACCGCTCCGAGCGCAATAAGGCTCGCGAGATGAAGAGCAACCTCATGCGCATATATAACGAGATCACCTTTGCCGATGCCGAGGACAGTGACCTCAAGCGCGACAACGCCAATGTCGACGGCGACACCGCCATGGGCACGATGCTCAAGTACGGCAGCGAAGGCGCAAAGGATTTCTATGAAAAGTATATCCTGACACCCGAGCAGAGCCGCGCACACCGTGACGGCGATATCCACATCCATGATTTCGATTTCTATACCCTTACGACGACATGCTGCCAGATAGATATCGTAAGCCTTTTCAAGGGCGGCTTCTCGACAGGCCACGGCTTCCTGCGCGAGCCCAACGATATCACCAGCTATGGCGCGCTGGCCTGCATCGCCATACAGTCCAACCAGAACGACCAGCACGGCGGCCAGAGCATACCCAACTTCGATTACGGCCTTGCAAAGGGCGTTGCCAAGACCTTCCGCCGCATTTACGGCGCCAATATGGCAAAGGCCGTCGTACTTCTTGAAAACGATCCCGAAAGCGACCAGGAGGCCCGCCAGGAGCAGATCCGCCACCTGATAAAGCAGATCGGCAAAGAGCAGTCGCTTTATCCCGAGATAAACATGGGCGACGAATATAAGGCTGTCGAAAAGGCCGCCATGCAGGAGATCGGCGTCGAGGGTGAGCTCTATGAGAAATGCGCCCGCTTTGCCTATAACAACGCTCTGCGTGAGACCGACAAGACGACATATCAGGCCATGGAGGCCCTTGTCCACAACCTCAATACAATGCACTCGAGGGCCGGCGCACAGACCCCCTTCTCTTCGATAAACTACGGCCTTGATACGACACCCGAGGGACGCATGGTCATGAAGAATGTCATGCTGGCCACAGAGGCCGGCCTCGGCAGGGGAGAGACCCCCATATTCCCGATCCAGATCTTCAGGATCAAGGAGGGCATAAACTACAATCCCGGCGACCCCAACTATGACCTCTTCAAGCTGGCCTGCCGCGTTTCGGCAAAGCGCCTCTTCCCCAACTTCAGCTTTATCGACGCGCCCTTCAACCTTCAGTATTACAAGCCCGGCCATCCCGAGACCGAGATCGCGTATATGGGCTGCCGCACAAGGGTAATGGGCAATGTATACGATCCCGACAACGAGATCGCCTTCGGACGCGGAAACCTCAGCTTCACCTCGATAAATCTGCCGAGGATCGCCATAAAGAGCAACGGCAATATAGATTGGTTCTTTGAAGAGCTGGAGCGCAAGATGGATCTTGTCTGCAACCAGCTGCTCGACAGATATCACATAATCGCCAAGAAGAAGGTCAAGAACTTCCCCTTCCTGATGGGACAGGGCGTTTGGATCGGCTCCAAGAATCTCTCTCCCGACGACTGCGTCGGCGAGATCCTCAAGCACGGCACGCTGTCGGTCGGATTCATCGGCCTTGCCGAGACCCTTGTCGCCCTTACCGGCAAGCATCACGGCGAGAGCGAACAGTCCCGCAACCTCGGCCTCGAGATCGTCGGCTTCATGCGCGAGTATCTCGACAGGCTCAGCCAGAAGATGAAGCTCAATTTCACACTGCTGGCCACACCCGCCGAGGGACTTTCCGGACGCTTTGTAAAGATAGACAAGAAAAAGTTCGGCATAATCCCCGGCGTTACCGACCGCGAGTATTATACAAACAGCTTCCATGTGCCCGTATACTATAATATATCGGCATATGACAAGATCAAAATAGAGGCCCCCTATCATGCCCTGACCAATGCCGGCCATATCAGCTATATCGAGCTCGACGGCGATCCCAGCCAGAATCTCGAGGCCTTTGAAAAGGTCGTCAGGACGATGCATGACTGCGGCGTCGGCTATGGCTCTATAAACCACCCGGTAGACAGCGACCTTGTCTGCGGCTATACCGGCATAATCGGTGAGCGCTGCCCCAGGTGCGGCAGGCGCGAGCATGAGAATGGCCCGAAGTTCGAGCGTATCCGCCGCATCACCGGCTATCTTGTCGGTACGATGGACAGGTGGAACGACGCTAAAACGGCAGAGGAAGCCGACAGGGTGAAGCACAGTGTCTAAGCTCAGGGTCAGCGGGGTAATTCCCGAGTCGATAACCGACGGCCCGGGCATAAGATTCACCATCTTTACCCAGGGCTGCGCCCACAACTGCCCCGGCTGCCACAATCCCTCTACCCACGACTATAACGGCGGGGAGGACCGCGATACCGAAGAGCTGCTCGATGCGCTTAGGCATGATCCCATGATAACCGGCGTGACCTTAAGCGGCGGAGAACCCTTCGACCAGGCAGGGGCGCTTCTCGGGCTTGCCCGCGAGGTCAGGGCCATGGGACTCGAGCTTGCGGCCTATACCGGCTATCTGTATGAAGAGCTGCTTGCCATGGGTGGTGACAGGGCAGAGCTTTTGAAGCTCTGCGATGTTCTGATAGACGGCCCATTCATCATGGCGAAGAGGAATCTCGATATAAGATTCAAGGGCTCTGAGAATCAGCGTATAATAGACGTGCCCGAAAGCATGGCTTCCGGAAAGGTCGTTCTTAAAGAGGATGGGCGCTGGATCGCGGCGCCGGACGAGTTTAAAATACCGTAAAAATATCTGCCCCGGACATACGTCTGGGGCAGTTTTTATACGATTTTTACATGGCGCTCGATATTATTAAAGTGGAATATAAAAAAAGTCATAGACGCGGGGACAATATGCCGCAGCATGCCGAAAAAGGCGATGACAAATGTAAAAGCGGCTTAATCAAAAACAATTTTGTCAAAAAACAATCAGCCATCCATTCGATAAGTCAAAAAAATCACTATTTTCGCCGACTAAAGCAAAAGAATCGACCAAGTGTCCTTTTTCATTTCATATCCGTCGGCCCAAAAATATAGCGGATACACAGGCGAAAAAGTGATTAACTTAGTAAACACTTTAAAATATTCCGCAGAATGACCAAAATATTTTTGCAAGTTAAAATGATGATTGATAAATGCGACAAAAAGGCGTATAATCTAAACATAAACAAAGGAAGAACAGGGCTTTATGGGGAAACCTGACTTCCGCCGCAGTCCCTTCGAGATCGTACATAAGACGGACGCGGAGATATAAGGCGAGGTGAATGAAAGAGGATCAGGCAGCACGGAACGTGTTATGGTGAAAGACATGACATGTAGTTTGTAAGGAATGCATGAATGGAAAGACATGCATGAAGCCGCAAAGCGGCGCCTTGAGGATGCGGCGAAAGCACGGGCGGATGGGCCGTACCGAATGCATCCGAAAGACATGTGTCTCTGGGGGAGTCCCCGAAGAAAAAGAGGAGGTAAACTTAACTTATGGAACTGGAGTATTTAAAAACTGCGAATAGCATGGGTATGTGGATTTCCTGTATCCCCGCTGTTGCACTCGTTCTTTTCCAGGCATTTCTCTTCCTGAAGAGAGCCTGGGCTACCGGCCCCAAAATGGGCGTTACAAAAGAGCAGATGAAAGAGGCCGCAAAGTCTTCCTTCATCGCTTCTATCGGACCTTCGATCGTTATCGTATCCGGCATGGTCTCGCTGCTGGCTTCCGTCGGCGGCCCTCTGGCCTGGATGCGTCTTGCATTTATCGGTTCTGTTATGTACGAGCTGCCTGCCGCCGACCGTGCCGCTACCGCTGCCGGATGTGAACTTGGCACAAGCAACATGACAGAAGCTGCCTTCGCAAATGCCGCATGGATCATGACGGTATGCTGCTTGGGCTGGATCATCATTTCCGCACTGTTTACAGATAAAATGGAAGGCCTCAGAGATAAAGTCACCGGCGGCAACTTTGACGCTGTTGTAGCTCTGACGGCCGGCGGCGGCGTCGGCGGCTTTGGTTACATGGTCGCACAGCGCTTCCTGCCCTTCAACATCAAGAGCGCCAACATGTGGTCGGCTATTGTCGGTTTCCTTGTAATGCTCGGCATGAGCGCCTACATCAAGAAGACCCAGGCCA
Source organism: uncultured Eubacteriales bacterium (assembly GCA_934636325.1). Classification (GTDB taxonomy): domain Bacteria; phylum Bacillota; class Clostridia; order Oscillospirales; family Butyricicoccaceae; genus RGIG1902. Next base: position 29,584 of record CAKUAK010000114.1, on the reverse strand, counting down.
AGTGGGCTCAGCAGTTTGGTATGACCATCGCCATGTTCCTCGGTATGGTTGCCGGCGCCTTCTTCCTTTAATAGTTGAAGCGTTATCTGTGAAAAGGAGAAATTATTATGGAAAAGAATAGCAATAATGTTTTCAGGGGAGAGTTTTTACCCTATATAATCAAATGGGGCCGCGGCACCAACCTCCTGGGTGTGCTTCTCGTTTTCGGACCCTGCATCTATCTCGGACTTCTGGGCATCTGGCCTGATTGGGCTGCCTTCGGCGCCGCCTTCGCCATCCAGTTCCCGCTGGTCTGCTCGGCTTATATCCGTGAGCCTATCTCTTACTTCGCAATGCTTGGTGTTCCCGGTACATACATGTCCTTCCTCTCGGGCAACATCTCCAACCTGCGTGTTCCTGCTTCTTCGATCGCCACTAATGCTGCCGGCATCGAAGAGGGTTCTGATCAGGGCTCTATCACAGCTACAATCGGCTGCGCCGTTTCCACACTGGTCAGCACAGTCTTCCTTACGGTCGGCGTTATTGCCGGTGCAAGCCTTCTGAACGCACTGCCCCCGATCGTTACACAGGCGCTGAACCTTCTGCTTCCCGCACTGTTCGCCGCTCTGCTGGCACAGTACATCTACATGAAGCCGAAGCTCGGCATCATCGTTACACCGATATGCTTCCTTATTTATTGGGCACAGCTCCAGGGCTTCTTCAGCTTCCTGCCCGCAGCCGTCGCTTCCGCCGTTCCTCCCCTGATCTGCTCCTTCGGTGCTATGGGTCTCGGCGTTGCTCTGGCTAACAAGAGCAAATAAGATTTTTTAAATCTAAACCGGAAAGCCGGGTCCATCACCGCCTGCGGTGGCGGGCTCGGCTTTAGCTTAAATTAAGATCTATACCTGCTTCGACAAGATAAAAAGGAGATATAGTATATGCTTGGAAATATAGCTAAGGCCGAAATAGATAAACAGAGCCAGACCCTTATCGACCTGGCACATAAGATGTGGGACAAGCCCGAAACGGCTTATAACGAAGTCAAGGCCTGCGAATGGACTGCCGAAGTCCTCAAGGCCAACGGCTTTGAAGTTGAGGTCGGACATGCCGGCCTGCCCACAGCCATCAAGGCCTCCTGGGGCAGCGGTCATCCCGTCATCGGCTTCCTGGGCGAGTATGATGCTCTGCCCGGCATGAGCCAGAAGATCTGCACACATAAGGATCCCATCGTTCTCGGCGGCGCAGGTCAGGGCTGCGGCCATAACCTTCTTGGCGTTGCCTGCGTGGGCGGCGTTCTTGGCATGAAAGCCGAGATGGAAGAAAAGAAGCTGCCCGGCACGATAATCTACTTTGGCTGCCCCGGCGAGGAAGTCCTGACCGGTAAGGCATTCATGGCCCGCAACGGCGCCTTCCGTGAGCTCGATGTAGCCTTCGCATGGCACGGCTCCAACGGCAATAACCTTACAATGGGTTCAATGACCGGCCTGAACAGCGCCATCTTCCACTTCAAGGGCCGCACAGCCCACGCCGGCGGCGATCCTCAAAACGGCCGTTCGGCCCTCGACGCAGCCGAGCTGATGAGTGTAGGCGCCAACTATCTGCGCGAGCATGTCACATCCGATGTCCGCATCCACTATGTATATAAAGAAGCCGGCACAGCGCCGAACATCGTTCCCGACAGAGCATCTGTCTGGTATTATGTACGCGCAATGAGCCGCGAGGCCATTGAAGATACATACGACAGGCTGATCAAGGTCGCCAAGGGCGCTGCCATGATGACCGAGACAGAGCTTGAGATCGAGTTCCTCGGCGGCTGCTACAATACACAGCCCAACCGTGTCCTGACCGATGTTGCCCACGAGGCCATGCACGAGGTCGAGATACCCCAGTGGACAGAGGAAGAGCTCAAGTTCGCAGAAGAGCTCAATAAGCAGAGCCCCCAGTACGATAAGTTCAAGGCTTCGGGTGCTCTCGACAACGGCCCGCTGGCAACCGATATCCCCGAGATCAAGACGGTTTACGGCTACGGTTCTTCGGATGTCGGCGATGTCATGCATATCTGCCCCTGCATCATGGTCAGAAACGGCACATACAATATCGCCGCCCCCGGCCACAGCTGGCAGATCACAGCCTGCGCTGGTATGTCGATAGGCCACAAGGGCATGCTCCAGGGCTCTAAGGTCCTGGCGGTATCCGGACTTAAGATGATCGAAAATCCCGAGCTTGTTGAAAAAGCAAAGGCCGAGTTCAATGAGACGATGCACGGCCGCACATATAAGTGCCCCATTCCCATGGAGGTACCCGTGCCCCAGCCTCAGAAGGATTAAGCCTCGCTTTGACCATAAAGATCACAGCAAAAGAAAGGAAAGAAAGTTATGAGTTACACAGCTGCGTACAGCGCGATCGACAAGGAAGAAAAGAATCTTACAGCTCTTGCACAGAAGATCTGGGAGCATCCCGAAACAGCATATGACGAAGTCAATGCCTGCGAGTGGATCGCCGAGGCTCTTAAGGGCTATGGCTTTGAAGTAGAAGTCGGATATGTCGGCCTTCCCACAGCCATCAAGGCAACATGGGGCAAGGGACATCCTATCATCGGTATTCTGGGCGAGTATGACGCTCTGCCCGGCATGAGCCAGAAGGTCTGCACACACAAGGATCCCGTCGTTCCCGGCGGCGCAGGTCAGGGCTGCGGCCACAACCTGCTTGGCATCGCCTCTCTCGGCGCTGTCATCGGCATGAAGGCCGAGCTGGAAGCCAAGGGCCTCGAAGGCACAGTCGTTTACTATGGCTGCCCCGGCGAGGAAGTTCTCACCGGTAAGGCATTCATGGCACGCAACGGCGCTTTCAAGGATATCGACCTGGCTCTGTCCTGGCACGGCAGCACAAACAACACACTGACAGACGGCACGATGACCGGCCTGAACAGCGCCATCTTCCACTTTAAGGGCCGCACAGCCCATGCCGGCGGCGATCCTCAAAACGGCCGTTCCGCTCTCGACGCAGCCGAGCTGATGAGTGTAGGCGCCAACTATCTGCGCGAGCATGTCACATCCGATGTCCGCATCCACTATGTATATAAAGAAGCCGGCACAGCGCCGAACATCGTTCCTGACAGGGCATCTGTCTGGTATTATGTCCGCGCAATGAGCCGCGAGGCCATTGAAGATACATACGACAGGCTGGTCAAGGTCGCCAAGGGCGCTGCCATGATGACCGAGACAGAGCTTGAGATCGAGTTCCTCGGCGGCTGCTACAACACGCTGAACAATAAGGTCGTTCTCGATGTCGTCCATAACGCCATGCTCGAGACCGAGCTGCCCAAGTGGACAGAAGAAGAGCTCAAGTTTGCCGACGAGATCAACAAGCAGAGCCCCAAGTATCCCGCTATGGAAGCTGCCGGCATGACACAGCCCTCTATCCACAGCGCAGTTATGGATATCCAGCATAACGACGGTTACGGCTCGACCGACGTAGGCGATGTCATGCACATCGTTCCCTGCGCACAGGTCATGACAGCTACCTGCAACCTCTGCGCCCCCGGCCACAGCTGGCAGATTACAGCCTGCGCCGGTATGTCGATCGGCTATAAGGGCATGCTCTATGGCGCAAAGGTCATGGCTGCCGCTTCGGCCAAGTTCTATGAGGATAAGGGCCTTGTCGAGAAGGCAAAGGCCGAGTTCGACGAAGCCATGCATGGCCGCACATATAAGTGCCCGATCCCCATGGATGTTCCCGTACCCCAGCCCCAGAGCAAGTAAATCAATTTCGTATCGCCGGCCCGCAGATGGGCTGCGGGCCGGCGGATAAATAAAACGGATGGAAAAGGAGAAGAGAACTATGATTGGATCTATCGCGATCAACAAGATCAAGGCTGAGCAGGATAAGCTCATCGGTCTTGCACAGAAGATGTGGGATGTTCCCGAGGTGGCTTACAGCGAAGTAAACGCATGCAAATGGACAGCCGAGCTGCTTAAAGAGTATGGTTTTGAGGTAGAGACAGGCGCATATGACCTGCCCACCTGCGTAGTTGGCAGATGGGGCAGCGGTCATCCGGTTATCGGCCTGCTCGGCGAGCTCGATGCTCTGCCCGGCATGAGCCAGAAGTGCCAGACAACAAAGGAAGCCGTCGTAGTCGGCGGCGCAGGTCAGGGCTGCGGCCACAACCTGCTTGATGTAGCTTGCCTCGGCGCTGCCGTCGGCATGAAGGCCGAGATGGAAGAGAAGAAGCTGCCCGGAACAATCGTGTTCTACGGATGCCCTGCTGAAGAAGTTCTCACCGGTAAGGTATTCATGGCCCGTAATGGCGCTTTCAAAGATCTTGACTGCGCATTCGCATGGCACGGCGGCAAGGCCAATGCTGTTTCTCTCGGTAGCTCCAACGGCCTGAACAGCGCCATCTTCCACTGCAAGGGCCGCACAGCCCACGCCGGCGGCGATCCTCAAAACGGCCGTTCCGCCCTCGACGCAGCCGAGCTGATGAGCGTAGGCGCTAACTATCTGCGTGAGCACGTCACATCGGATATCCGTATCCACTATGTATATAAAGAAGCCGGCACAGCCCCCAACATCGTTCCCGACAGAGCTGCTGTCTGGTATTATGTCCGCGGCATGAGCCGTCAGGCCATCGAAGAAGTTTATGACAGGCTGGTCAAGGTCGCCAAGGGCGCTGCCATGATGACCGAGACAGAGCTGGAAGTCGAGTTCCTCGGTGGCTGCTACAACACAATGCCTAACGTCTATATGTCCAACATGACCCATGACCTCATGGAGCATATGGAAGGCCCCGTCTGGACAGACGAGGAGAAGGCATTTGCCGCTGCACTTAACGAGCAGAGCCCGATGTATGAGGCAATGAAGGCCAGGGGCGAGCTTGATAACGGCCCGATCTTCACAGGCGTCGCACCCATGGTCGAGATGAACGGCGGCGGATCGACCGATGTCGCCGATGTCCAGAACATTTGCCCCTGCATTATGGTCAATACGGCTACCTGCAATATCGCCGCCCCCGGCCACAGCTGGCAGATCACAGCCTGCGCCGGCATGTCGATCGGCTACAGGGGCATGCTGTATGGCTCTGAGGTAGTTGCTACAGCCGCTCTGAAGATGATCGAAGAGCCTGAGCATCTGGTAAAGGCCAAGGAAGAGTTCGACGCCAAGATGAAGAACAATCCTTATAAGTGCCCGATCCCTATGGATGTTCCTGTACCCCAGCCCCAGGTATAATTTGGGACGGGGAGGGCGTCATACATAAATAACGCTTACTTCCAATAACTCATTCTTTCACCGTGAAAGGCCGGTATCGTTCAGATACCGGCCTTTTGCCGTCCGTTTGAACCGTGGATTGCGGAGAATGAATATGTGAAGTCGAGGGTTATGGCTAAAGGTAACAAAGCATTTTGTCTGAAATGCTTAAAAACCACAAGAAAATCAAAAACAGATTGATTACTATTGCCGATAAATATATAATAAAATAGAGGGCAATGGAGCATGCGCCCTATGCTGACAGAAGATGTGTGGATGTTGCCTTTGGGATTGTATTTACGAAAATGCGAGGGTGCACCGCGCGAAATCAGGGATTGGAGGAGAAGTTATGGTAGGCGAATACGCTATTGATAAGATCAGAGAGGAAAAACAGTCCTTCATCGATCTGGCACAGAAGATGTGGGAAGAGCCGGAAACAGCATTTAACGAGGTAAAGGCATGCGAGTGGACGGCCGAGGTTCTTGAAAAGTATGGTTTTGAGGTCGAAAAGGGTGCATACGATATGCCCACCTGCGTAGTCGGCAGATGGGGCAGCGGTCATCCTATAATCGGATTTCTTGGCGAGCTCGATGCGTTGCCCGGACTCAGCCAGAAGGTATCAACGACGAAAGAGCCTGCTGTTGCCGGCGCACCCGGGCAGGGCTGTGCACACAACCTGCTTGATGGGGCCTGCCTGGCGGCAGCTGTCGGAGTCAAAGCCGAACTGGAGAACCGCGGCATGTCGGGCACGGTTGTTTATTATGGCTGCCCTGCCGAAGAGGTCCTGACAGGCAAGGTATTCATGGCCCGCAACGGCGCCTTCAAGGATCTTGACTGCGCGTTTGCATGGCACGGCGGCAATCTCAATATGGTCACGACAGGCATCCATACCGGCCTGAACAGCGCCATCTTCCATTTCAAGGGCCGCACAGCCCACGCCGGCGGAGATCCTCAAAACGGCCGTTCCGCCCTCGACGCAGCCGAGCTGATGAGTGTAGGCGCCAACTATCTGCGCGAGCATGTCACATCCGATGTCCGCATCCACTATGTATATAAAGAAGCCGGCACAGCGCCGAACATCGTCCCTGACAGGGCATCTGTCTGGTATTACGTCCGTGCAATGAGCCGCGAGGCCATTGAAGACACATATGACAGGCTGGTCAAGGTCGCCAAGGGTGCTGCCATGATGACCGAGACAGAGCTTGAGATCGAGTTCCTCGGCGGCTGCTATAATACCATGCCCAATATGTATATGGCCAACATGACATATGACATAATGAAGCAGATCCCCATCCCGCAGTATACAGAGGAAGAGCTCAAGTTTGCCGACGAGCTCAATAAGCAGAGCCCCCAGTATGAATCATACAAGGCTTCGGGCGCCCTTGAAAAGGGCTCGATGCATACAGAGATAAAGGATCTCTCTCCGGTCAATTCTTACGGCTCTACCGACGTCGGTGATGTCCAGCATGTATGCCCCTGTGTTCAGGTCAGGACGGCCTGCTGGAATATGGCTGCGCCGGGCCACAGCTGGCAGGTAACGGCCTGCTCCGGCATGTCGATCGGCCATAAGGGAATGGTCTATGGCGGCGAGGTAATGGCCGCCGCGGCAATGGAGATGTATGAGCATCCCGAGCATGTCGAAAAGGCCAAGGAAGAGTTTGACGCAAAAATGAGCGCGCATCCCTATAAGTGCCCGATCCCCATGGAGGTCCCCGTACCCCAGCCCCAGAAATAGCAATATGATCAAAAAGCCCATCCGGTTTCCTGCCGGATGAGCTTTTCGAATGGAAATACCCGCCGCAAGGCGGGTATTTCGTCTGTATAGGGGGCTTTAGAGGTCGGATGTATTGAGGGCGCGCAGCGAGTTGAGGATGGCGATGACGGCAACGCCGACATCGGCAAAGACAGCGGCCCACATGTTGGCCATGTCAAGGGCGCCGAGGATCATGACGCCGATCTTGATGACAAGGGCAAATACTGTATTCTGATGGGCAATGCCAAGTGTCTTTTTGGCTATCCTGATAGCCGTGACGATCTTGGAAGGCTCGTCGGTCATGAGGACTATATCGGCCGCCTCGATAGCGGCGTCAGAGCCGAGACCGCCCATTGCGATGCCGATATCGGCGCGGGCAAGAACAGGTGCGTCGTTGATACCGTCGCCGACAAAGGCCAGACGCGATTTTTCTCCTTCTTCAGCCAGCAGCTTTTCGACCATATCGACCTTGTCGCCGGGCAGCAGCTGTGTATAGATCTCATCGAGACCGAGCATCTGGCCGACACGCTCGCCGGAGGCCTTGTTGTCGCCTGTAAGCATGACAGTCTTTTTGATGCCTATGTCCTTGAGTCCCGAGATCGCCTTGGCGCTGTCGTCCTTAACGACATCATTGATGATGACATATCCGGCGTAGGAGGTCTCTACGGCTACATATACAACGGTGGCATATGCGACCGCGTCGGGGCAGTTGACGCCGATCTGCTCCATCAGCTTCTTATTGCCGGCATAGATGGTCTTGCTGCCGACCTTGGCCGAAAGGCCCTTACCGGCGATCTCTGTGACCTCCGTGACCCGGCTCTGGTCGATTTCCTTGCCATATGCCTTGCGGAGCGACTGGGCGATGGGGTGAGAGGAATAGCACTCGGCATAGGCCGCCATTTCAATAAGCTCTTCCTTTGTGACATGATCGGCGGGATGGGCTTCTTCAACGACAAAGACACCCTTTGTAAGCGTGCCGGTCTTATCAAAGACTATGGTATCGGCCTGTGCGATGGCTTCAAGATAGTTGCTGCCCTTTACGAGGATGCCGCGCTTGGCCGCGCCGCCGATACCGCCGAAGAAGCTGAGGGGTATCGAGATGACGAGGGCGCAGGGGCAGGAGATAACAAGGAATATAAGGCTGCGCTTGAACCAGTCGGGGAAGAGGCTGAAGAAGCTGCCGCCGCCCGTAAGCGCGAGAAATGCGGGAGGGATAAGGGACAGAAGAACGGCCGAGATAACGACTGTCGGGGTATAATATTTGGCAAACTTGGTGATAAAGTTCTCTGACGTCGATTTCTTGCTGCTGGCGTTCTCGACAAGGTCGAGCACCTTGCTGACCGTCGATTCGCCGTATTCGCGTGTGACCCTCGCCGTGATAAGGCCGTTTATATTGATGCAGCCCGAAAGGAGAGGATCGCCTTCGCCGACGTCGCGGGGGACAGATTCGCCGGTAAGGGCCGATGTATCAAGGGAAGAGTGGCCCTCGATGACGATAGAGTCAAGGGGGACACGCTCTCCGGCCTTGACGACGATGATATCGTCGACCGATACCTCTTCGGGATCGACCGTCTCGATCTTGCCGTCGCGCTTGACGTTGGCATAATCGGGGCGGATGTCCATCAGGTCGGATATCGACTTGCGGGACTGGTTGACGGCATAGCTCTGGAAGAGCTCGCCGATCTGATAGAAGAGCATAACGGCCGCGGCCTCATCAAAGTCTTTAAGGCCAAAGGCGCCGAAGGTAGCTATGGTCATAAGGAAGTTTTCATCGAATACCTTGCCTCGCATGATATTCTTGACAGCCTTGAGTATGACATCGTATCCGACGATGACATAGGATGCGACGAGAAGTCCGTCGGTCACATATTCATTGCCCTTTAATATCATACCGAGGGCAAACAGCACGCCCGCCGCGATTATGCGGTAGAGCCTCTTTTTCAGCTTGCTTGTCATAATATTTATCCTCACAGATAAGATTTGTCCGGGGCTCAGACAGAGCCCCGGAGCAGGGGGGATGGGAAATTAGCGAACGATCGTTGTGTCGTACTTCTTTGCGACCTTGTCAGCCTCTTTGAGGATCTGATCGAACTTGGCATCGTCGGCGTCGAGGATAAGCTTCATGGCCATGAAGTTTACTGTGGCGGAGTTGACGCCGTCGAGGGCCTGAATGCCGCGCTCCATGGCAGCGGCGCAGTTAGCGCAGTCCAGATCTTCCAGCTTGAATGTCTTTTTCATGATATTGACCTCCTAAATATATTTATCAAGAATAGCGTTGAAGCTTTCTACTGCTTCCTTGTCTCCGTTCTCAACCGCTTCGAGAACACATCGGTTGAAGTGATCCTTCAAAACGATCTTGGCGACCTTGCTTATCGAGCTTTCGGCGGCCGAAAGCTGAAGCAGGATCTCTTCGCAGTCGCGGCCTTCGGCCATCATTCTTCTGATAGCTCCGATAAGGCCTTCCACCGAGGCGAGCCTGTTGTCAAGCGCCTTGCTGTAATGGCTGTGCATCATGATCACTCTCCTTTTGCCCCACCCCCGGGGGAGGGGGTTCCTTATGGCCCTATAATATACCCGCGGATTTGAAATGTCAATAGCTTTTTAAAAGAAAACAGAGGCCGATCGGCCTCTATTCTGTTAGCTCTGCTTATTCGGATATTACCGGCGGTCATTGCCGCTTTGGGAAAATAAAAAAGCAGGCGTGGCATATGCCGCGCCTGCTCAGGCAAAATATATTTAAGGATTAGAGGGCCGAAACGATGGCCTGTGTATCCATGGCGATGACAAGCTCTTCGTTGGTGGGGATGACAAAGACCTTGACCTTGGAGTTGACGCCTGTGATATCGACTGTGCCGCGCTTTGCGTTCTTCTCGGCGTCGATCTCAATGCCGAGATACTCAAGGCCGGAAGCGATGCTGGCGCGCATCTCGGCAGAGTTCTCGCCGAGGCCGGCTGTAAATACGATGGCGTCGACACCGCCCATAGCGGCGACATAAGAGCCGATGTACTTCTTTACATTATAGGCAAAGATGTCAAGGGCCAGCTGAGCGCGGTCATTGCCCTTTGCGGCGGCTTCGTCCAGATCACGGAAGTCGGAGGAGACGCCGGAGATGCCCAGAACGCCCGACTTCTTGTTGAGCATCGTAAGGGTCTCGGAGGCCGAGATGCCTTCCTTGTTGGCGATGAACTCGACGATGGCGGGGTCCATGCTGCCCGAACGTGTGCCCATGGGAACACCTTCAAGAGGGGTCAGGCCCATCGAGGTGTCGAAGCACTTGCCGTCCTTGACAGCGGCCAGAGAAGAGCCGTTGCCCAGATGGCATGTGATGACCTTTGTGCCTTCAGCCTTGCCGCCGAGAAGCTCGATGGCCTGGGCCGAAACATAACGGTGAGATGTACCGTGGAAGCCATAGCGGCGGACGCCGTACTTCTCATAGTACTCATAGGGGATAGCGTAAACGTAAGAGCTCTTGGGCATTGTCTGATGGAAAGCTGTGTCGAAAACAGCGACCTGAGGTACGCCGGGCATGACTTCCTCGCAGGCGCGGATGCCCATCAGGTTTGCGGGGTTGTGGAGAGGTCCAAGGGGGATACACTCTTCGATGGCTTCGATGACCTTGTCGTTGACCAGGACAGACTCAGAGAACTTCTGGCCGCCGTGGAGGACGCGGTGACCGACAGCGTCGATCTCCTTCATGCTCTTGATGACGCCGTTCTTCTCGTCGACAAGGGCCTTCAGAACAGCCTGGATGGCTTCGTTATGGGTGGGCATGGGGATGTCGATGGCGTTGAGGGTCTCCTTGCCTTCGATCTGGGGCTTATATGTGAACTTACCGTCGATGCCGATACGCTCGCAGATGCCCTTGGCGCGGATCTCTTTTGTCTCCATGTCGAACAGCTGATACTTGAGCGAAGAGCTGCCGGCGTTGATGACCAGAATATTCATTTGACTTACACACTCCTATGATATTTTGTTGAATAAAAATTATATCTGTTATATAATTTGTCATATCAAACTTATTCTACATCAGTTACGACCGAATGACAACAGTATTTTGGAGAAAAGATGAAAATTTGCGGCATTATTGCGGAATACAACCCCTTTCACAACGGACACCTTTATCAGATAGAAGAGACCCGCCGTATGCTCGGCCCAGATACGGCCGTTGTCTGCTGTATGTCGGGCGATTTTGTCCAGCGCGGCGAGGCGGCGGTCATGGACAAGACAAGGCGGGCGAAGGCCGCCGTCATGTCGGGGGCTGATCTGGTGCTGTCGCTGCCGCTGCGGTGGAGCCTTTCGTCGGCGCAGGGATTTGCCGACGGCGCGGTCCATATCCTCGGCATGGCCGGTGCGGAACACATATCCTTCGGCGTCGAGGACGATGACGTCGAAGCCCTTTCCGAGATCGCCGGACTGATCGCCGAAAAGAGCGTCATAGACGGTACGCTGGCCACGATGATGGGCAGCGGGGTCTCATATGCCAGGGCCAGAGAGAGAGAGCTGTATAAACGCATAAAGGACAGGGCGTCGCTCATATCGACACCCAACAATATCCTTGCCGTAGAGTATTTAAGGGCCGTAAGGCAGCAGGGGCTGGACATTTCGCCCATTGCCGTCAAGCGCACCGGGGCCGCCCATGACGGCGACACGCCCGACGGTGTCATAGCGTCGGCCTCTTATATAAGGCAGCTGGCGCGCGGGGGCAGGCTTGACGAGGCGGCCGGGTTCATGCCGCCGCAGTCGCTTGAGCAGCTCCGCCGGGCGGCACACGAGGGGGCAGCGATGCTCGATCTTTCAAGGCTCGACTGCGCCATGACGGCCGTTTTGAAGCGCTGCTCAACAGAACAGCTGTCGAAGCTCCCCGATGCCTCAGAGGGGCTCGAGCATCGGCTTTACGATGCAATACAGGCCGGAGTGGGTCTTGAGGACATATGCGGCGGCGCAAAGACAAAGCGGTATGCCTACTCTCGCATACGCCGCATGCTTTACTGCGCATTTCTGGGAATCGAAAAAAAGCCGGCCGGCAGTCTGCCGGGGTATACAAGGGTCCTGGCCTTCAATGACAGAGGAAGGCAGGTGCTGTCGGCCGTCGAACGGCGTGAAGATTTCGTATTTATAACAAAGCCGGCGGCGGCCAAAAAGCTGCCGGAGGAAGAAAGAGTCGGGTTCGAGCTCGAGGCCGCGGCGTCGGCGGCATATGACCTGGCGCTGCCTGGATACAGGGACCTTCCGCGCGGGCGCGAGTGGACCTGCGGCCCGATCTATATAAGATAACAAAATCTGCCCGGACATTTCGTCCGGGCAGTGGTTTCTATCCAATGCGCTGGAATGATTCTTTGTGCTGATTTTTCACGGTATACATCATTTCGTCGGCGCGCTTGACGGCATCCTCGAAGCTCTCTGTGTCCGGTTCGAATATGGTGTACCCGACCGAGACCGTCGGCATCCGCGAGTCATGCTGGCGCAGGCTGTTTATGCGCTTGAGATATTTTTCGTTTATGGCGTCGACAAGGCCGACCCCTTTGGTCATGACGACACAGAACTCGTCGCCGCCGAAGCGGTAGCAGTGGCCGTATTTGTCGAAGGCCAGCCGCAGCTCGCGGCTTATGCTGATAAGACATTCATCGCCGAAAGCATGTCCGTATGTGTCGTTTATCGACTTGAACCGGTCGACATCGATAAAGATGACCGCCGTGCGCTTGTCGAGATATTCGACGGCACAGTCGAAGCTGCGGCGGTTGAGCACACCGGTCAGGCTGTCGACCTGCTGCACCAGCTGGCAGTAATAAACATAGAACATTATGGCTGAGAAGGATATGCATGTCCAGTCGAGTCTTAAAACGGGCGAGGAGACCTGAAGGATCATGGCCAGCATGACAAGGACGTTTATCGTTGCGAGAAAACCGGCATTGCGGTATTGATACCTTCGGCTGAAGCGCAGACATTCGATATAAAGTACCGCGGCCTCTATAACATAGGTCAAGACATATACGGCATAAAGCGTGCCGCGGGAATAGATGTTCGCCGCATCGACAGAGAATATGACCCCGGTGGGCAGCGATATGAGCTGAAGGAGGATATTTATAAGGGGAGGAGCGGCCACCCATATGCGTTTGCGGATGTCGGAGGTTATTGCCAGACACGAGAAGGGTATGAGCGGGGTCAGCGAAAGCTCGGCCAGCTTTGAAACGATATGCAGGAGACGCAGGCCGTCATAGCCGTCGAGCATGGCGGCCAGCCATTCTGCGATATTTGTGGCGATAAGCAGGCCGAACAGGACCTGGAACCAGCGGCGGCGGGAAGGCGGGATAAAGCTGTTGCCGCGGATGCCGAATATCATGAAAAGCATCGACAGCGCGCTTATGCCGACTATCGCGGTATAATATGACAGGATATTCCGCCTCCTTTGTTTGAAATGACCGGCGCCGGACGCGCCGTAAAATCATTATCCGGATATAACTTTATTATAACAATTTTATCATTTTTCCGCCCCTTTTTCAAGCGGAACATAAAGAAATGCCCCTTTAAAAATATACAGGACTTGACAAATAAAGAAGTACATGCTATACTGACAAAGCCGCATTGAACGGGTGCGCCATATGGCGCGGAAGCAGCTTGTCTCACCCCAGGAGCGAGCCCATAATGAAGGAGAGGTGCAGTTGATGTACGCAGTAATCGTAACAGGCGGAAAGCAGTATAAGGTTTCCGAGGGCGACACCATCTATGTCGAGAAGCTCGATGCAGAGGATGGCGCTGAGGTCTCGTTCGAGACAGTCATGACAGGCGAAGAGGGCAAGATATCTATCGGCTCGGGCTAGGTGACCGGCAAGGTCGTCAAGACCGGCAAGCAGAAGAAGATCCGTGTCTTCAAGTATAAGGCCAAGAAGAATTACAGAAGGCGTCAGGGCCACAGGCAGCCCTACACCAAGGTAACCATCGAGAAGATCGAGGCTTAATTACCGTTTATTATTTCTCATATATCACTCATTAAATCGGAGGTGTAACTAATGGCTCATAAAAAGGGCGGCGGCTCGACTAAAAACGGCCGTGATTCAAAGGCTAAGCGCCTCGGCGCCAAGCGCGGCGACGGTCAGTTCGTTCTGGCCGGCAACATCCTCGTTCGTCAGCGCGGCACAAAGATCCATCCCGGCACTAACGTAGGCCGCGGAAGCGATGATACACTGTTTGCTCTGGTAGACGGCAGCGTACGTTTTGAAAGACTCGGAAGAGACCGCAAGCAGGTTTCGGTCTATCCCCAGTAAAAGAAAATCATTCTTTTGAAGGAACGGGCGTATATCGTCCGTTCCTTTTTGGCAGTATATGTTCATACCGGCCGCCGCGGCGGACAGCGCCGCAGGCCGATGGAGGATCAATATGTTTGTAGATCTTGTAAAAATCAGGATACGGTCGGGCAAGGGCGGCGACGGAAGGGTATCCTTCCACCGCGAGAAATATATCGCGGCCGGCGGGCCCGACGGCGGCGACGGCGGCAAGGGCGGCGACGTTGTATTTGTTGTCGACGATAACCTTTCGACCCTTCTCGATTTCAGAATGAAAAGGAAATACGTCGCCCCGGACGGCGAGATGGGCGGCACGAAGAAATCCTTCGGCAAGGCGGGGAAGGATATCGTTATCCGCGTTCCCCGCGGCACCCTTATCAAGGACGCCGAGACCGGCCTGCTCATACACGATATGTCGGATGACCAGCCGTATGTCGCCGCAAGAGGCGGCAAGGGCGGCTGGGGCAATGTCCACTTTGCCACACCGACAAGGCAGGCCCCCCGTTTTGCCCGTCCCGGCATGCCCGGGCAGGAGCTTTATATCACCCTTGAGCTCAAGCTGATCGCCGATGTCGGTCTTGTCGGCTTCCCCAATGTCGGCAAATCGACCTTCCTTTCGGTCTGCTCGGCGGCAAGGCCGAAGATAGCCAACTATCACTTTACGACCCTCAGCCCCAACCTCGGCGTCGTATATGTCGACGAGGGAGCGTCCTTCGTCATGGCCGATATCCCCGGCATCATAGAGGGCGCCGCCGACGGGGCAGGACTCGGCCACGACTTCCTGCGGCATATCGACCGCTGCCGGCTGCTGGTCCATATGATCGACGTTTCGGGCAGCGAGGGCAGAGACCCCGTAGAGGACCTCGAGACGATAAACGGCGAGCTTTCACATTACAGCCCGGCGCTGGCCCAGCGCCCGCAGATAGTAGTCGCCAATAAATGCGATATCCTGCCCGAGGACAGCGATAATCTCGAACGCCTGAAGGCCCGCGCCGAGGAAGAGGGGTATCTCTTTATGACCCTTTCGGCGGCCTCGATGCAGGGGGTAAGGGAGCTTGTCGGCGTTATATACAACGAGCTTCAGAAGCTGCCGCCCGTCACCGTATTTGAACCCGAATATGTGCCTCTTCAGGAGGAGATACCCGACGAGCGCGACGTCGATATCTCGGTGGTCGACGGGGTATATGTCGTCACCGGAAGATGGATCGATAAGATCGTCGCATCGGTCAACTTTGATGATTATGAATCGAGAATGTATTTCGAACGCGTACTGCGCAAGGCCGGGATATTCGACCGCCTTGAGGAAGCCGGGATACAGGAAAAGGATACCGTCGATGTCGGCGGCATCCAGTTTGAATATATCTTCTGATATACACGGTATAAGAAAAGCCGCGGCAGATGCCGCGGCTTTTTGCTTTGTTATCTTGCGCCCAGCTTATTGAGGAACTTGACTGTGCGGGGATTCTGGGGGTTGTCGAATATCTCTTCCGGCGTGCCCTGCTCGACGATGACGCCGCCGTCCATGAATATGATTCGGTCGGCTGCCTCGCGGGCAAAGCGCATCTCGTGGGTGACGATCAGCATCGTGCGATGGTTGGCCGCCAGCTCTTTGATGACGTTAAGGCCCTCGGATACCAGCTCGGGGTCGAGGGCCGAGGTCGGCTCGTCGAAGAGCATGAGGTCGGGATCGACAACGACGGCGCGGGCGATGCTGGCTCTCTGCTGCTGTCCGCCCGAGAGCTTCGAAGGATACTGATCCTTCTTGTCCAGCAGACCGACCTTCTCGATCATGGCAAGGGCGGCCTTTTCGGCTGTTGCCTTGTCGACATTTTTGACCGTGACCAGCGGCTCCATGACGTTTTGCAGGACGGTCATGTTCTTGAAGAGGTTATAGCTCTGAAACACCATGGCGGTTTTGAGGCGCAGATCGCGCACCTGCTTTTTTGTGTGATTTGCGGAGTCGACAGCCACATCGCCGATGGTGATGATGCCCTTGTCTGGCTTTTCGAGATAATTGATACATCTCAAAAGGGTGGATTTTCCCGTTCCCGAGGGGCCGATAACGGCGACGACCTCTCCGCGCTTGACCTCGAGGTCGACACCCTTCAGAACCTCGAGCTCATTGAAGCTTTTGTACAGATTCTCTATTTTGATCATATGTTCACACCTTATCAAAGACTTTACAGAAACAGGCCCACTGATATGGTCAATATCGGAGGGCCTGCTTCATTATTAAATCAATAGCTTTGCTTGAGCTTGGCTTCTATCTTGGACTGGAACATCGTCAGAATGGCGATGACTATCCAGTATACGACCAGCGCGGCCGCATAGGCCTCTGTGAAGCGGAAGCTGTTGGCAGCCTCCAGCTTGGCCTTGCCCATCATATCGACTACGCCGACGGTGAAGCCGATCGACGTGCTTTTGGTAAGCGATATGAAGTTATTGGACAGCGGGGGGATGGCCACGCGGATGGCCTGCGGCAGGATGACCCGGCGCATCATCTGCAAGTTGGTCATTCCCATCGCCTGGGCGGCCTCTATCTGACCCTTATCGACCGAAAGAAAGCTGCCGCGTATGCTTTCGCACATGAATGCCGAAGAGTTGGCGGCAAGGGTGATTATAAGGGCAGCGCTGCTGCTCATCGTCCTGACGAACGGGAATATCTGCGCAAGGCCGAAATAGAAGAGAAAAAGCTGCGAAATATACGGTGTGGAACGGAAAAACGAGACGTAAACCTTGCTGATGTTATTTAAGACCGGGACCTCGTAATGCCTTATGATGGCAAGCGCCAGCGCGAGTATAAAGGCGATGATAAGCGTTACGAACGCCAGCCTGAGGGTCACGCCGACATATCCGAAGACCTTGAATATGAGTTCGACAAAATAGTCAAATTTGAACAGCATGTGTTTTTCCTATTGTCCGAATTATCAGTTCTCGACCGATACGTCTGTGCCGACCCATTTGAGAGCCATCTCGGAGAGCAGGCCCTCGGAACGGATGTCGGCCATGGCCTTGTTGATCTCGGGGATCAGCTCGGAAGCGGCAGAGCCTTTAAGGCAGGGATAAGCATCCTGCTCATAGAACTGAACGTCGCCGACCTGCTTGAGGTCATATCCGCCCTTTTCCTTCAGAGCGTCAAAGATGGTGGCGTTGGCAAGGCAGGCGTCGATACGGCCGAGAGCGACCTCCTGAAGCGCGCTGCCGCCCTGAAGGGTGACGCGTTCGATCTTCTGGTCGGGGTCGACACGGTCGATATATTCGCCGCTGCTGGAGACGGGATTGTAAACGATCTTCTTGCCGTAAAGGTCTTCCATCGACTGGATGCTGTCGTTGTCGGAGGTAACAACAAGACGATAGGGATTGTAGACATAAACATCCGTGAAGTCATACTTCTCTTTGCGGACATTTGTGATGGTGATCTGGCGGGCGCCGAAATCGACCTGACCGGCGTCGATCATGCCGAACATGCCGGACATATCGGCGATGACCCACTCGATCTCGTAATTGCAGCGCTCGGCGATCTCGTTCCAGAGGTCGATGTCGAAGCCGACCAGCTCGTCATTTTCTGTATATGTATACGGATAGTAGTCGCCGCCGGTAGCGATCGTGACGACACGCTTTTCTGTGTTGGCATCGTTATTTGTGCTGTTGTCGGCGTTGTTATCCTTATTGTTGTCAGCAGCTGTGTTGTTTATGTGTATGATTGGAAGGCGGTCTTATCGGTTGCTTTTTTCCCGCTGCTGTTATAAAATAAATTATCAGAGGTTTGCGCAATATACAGGAAAAGGCAGGTGGGCGTCATGAGGGTCATCCGGGTGTGGGACGAACATAATTACGATCCCCATTGGAGACGCTTTGTCCGCCATGCTTCACGGGCGATAATACCCATGGGGGACGGCAGGCTTGCCATGGTTAAAAGCCGGAAGGAGGGCTTCTATCTCTTCCCCGGCGGCGGCGTCAAGCGGGGAGAGAGCCGGATCGCCGCCCTTATCCGCGAAACGCGGGAGGAGGCCGGACTGGTCGTCGTCCATGCTTCGATAAGGGAATACGGGGTATTCCGCGAGGTACGCAAAAGCATTTACGAGCGTGAGATATTCGACCAGCGCACATATTATTATCTTGCCGGCGTGCAGAAAAAGGTGGTCCCGCAGAGGCTTGAGCCCTATGAGAAAAAGCTGGGTCTTGAGCTTGAGCTGGTCGACCCGTATGAGGCCTGCCGGTGCAACATGAAGGCGGCGCAGAGACTCGACCACGGCTTTCTGCGAAGAGAGATAAGCGTCCTGCACGATATACTCGAAAACGGCATCGCCGCCGACTGATATATTTGAGATAAAAATAAGACACCCCGCGGGAATCGGTTCCCGCGGGGTGATTTTGTATAATAAGATATTTTAAAGCTGGAAATCCTTTGCCGAAAAACTTTTCAGTGGCGCGGGCTGAGAGGGCTTGCGCCGCAGGGGATCGTATTTGAAGCGGCGGCAGGTGTCGGTGCAGGCCATCGGGCCCTTTTTACGGCAGAGTATCGTCTCTTCGTCGATATCCGTGGCGTTCTCGCACAGTGCGCATATTTTTCTTATATCCTTGCTGAAAAGCATTCGGATGCCGCCTCCTTGCGGTTGGGATGGTTAAACAGATTATAGCCTCTGTCGGCCGGAATTATAAGCGGAAATTGTCGGCCGGTTAAAGGCTCTTTTCCTGAAGCAGGTCGTTTTTGATGTTCCACAGTTTCTGCGAAAGGTCAACGTAATAGGGATGGGGGTTTTCAAACCTTGTAACCTCTCCCCACAGACGGCAGGTCGTGTCTTTACAATATTCGCGTATCTCTGTCATCGTGCGGGGAGTATACACGCATTTTCCGCCCTCAAAGAGCTGTTCCATGACAGGCTCGGCCTTGAAGTTGTCAAGGGTCTGCTTCTTCCATGTGAAGTTGGGGTCGAAGATGGTATAGGGCTTGGTATCGTCGATGACCTCGTCATGAAGGGTAATGACATCGGCAATATAATGGCCGTCGCGTCGGCTGGACAAACGCCAGAGCTTTTTGAAGTGAGGTGTCGTGATCTTCTCGACATTTTCGGATATCTTAATTTTGGGGATGATATTGCCTTCTTCGTCCTCGATGGCCACCAGTTTGTAAACGCCGCCGAAGACCGGCTCACTCTTGGAGGTGATGAGACGCTCGCCGATGCCGAAAGAATTTATCTTTGCGCCCTGCATGAGCAGGTCGCGGATAAGGAATTCGTCAAGCGAGTTGGAAACGACAATGCCGCAGTCCTCCATGCCCTGGTTGTCGAGGGTCTCGCGGATGCGTTTGCTGAGATATGCGATGTCGCCGGAGTCGATGCGGACGCCTTTGAGGCGGTAACCCTTGGGTTCGAGGACCTCTTTGGCCGTGCGGATGGCGTTGGGCAGGCCGGATTTAAGGACATTATATGTGTCGATCAGCAGGGTACAGCTGTCGGGGTATGCGTCGGCATAGGCCTTGAAGGCGGTGAACTCGTCGGGGAACATCTGGACCCAGCTGTGGGCCATGGTGCCCAGCGCCGGGGTCTCGAAGAGCTGATCCGACAGGACGCAGGCCGTTCCGATGGCTCCGCCGATAAATGCCGCCCTTGCGCCGAGAACAGCGCCGTCGGCGCCCTGGGCGCGGCGAGAACCGAACTCCATGACGGCTCTGCCGTTGGCAGCGCGGACCATGCGGTTGGCCTTTGTTGCAATAAGACACTGATGGTTGATGGTCAGAAGCACCATTGTCTCGACAAACTGAGCCTGCATGACCGGACCGCGAACCGTTACGATCGGTTCACCCGGGAAAATCGGGCTGCCTTCCGGCACAGCCCATACATCACATTTGAACTCAAAGTTCCTAATATATTCAAGGAATTCCTCGCAGAAGCAGTTCTTGCTTCTTAGGTATTCGATATCCTCGTCGTCGAAGCTGAGGTTCTTGAGGTAATCGACCAGCTGCTCCACGCCGGCCATGATGGCATATCCGCCGCCGTCGGGAATATTTCGGAAGAACATATCGAAATAGGCAACCGTGTCGGCGATGCCGCTTTTGAGATAGCCGTTGGCCATCGTAAACTCGTAAAAGTCGGTCAGCATCGAAAGGTTATTGTGTAAAGCCATTTTTAAAACGTCTCCTTCGGGGTTTTTTTATATTCTTTCAGCAGAAGCCGGCGCAGCGCGCCCACAGGATGGCTGTCTGCCGCAAAACTCTTTGAACATGTGTCTGATCGCTTCCTCGGCCTCGACCGAGCGGGGGATCATGCCCTGGGCCGATACCGGGCTGCCGCCGCCTTTGCCGCCGAAGCGCGAGGTCAGCTCACGCAGGCATTTGCCGAAGTCGGGGCCGTCGCCCTTGGGGCGCATGAATATGAGGGATATCGACTGTCCGCCGGCGACGGCCATCATGACCGGTATCTTTTCGCCCGCCGCCGCGGCCTCGCAGACGGCGCGGTAATGCTTTGTGTCCTCCGATTCTATGAAAGCGGCGGCGAAGCGGCTCCCGTCGGGGAGAAGGGATGATGCCGAGAGGGCGCGAAGGTCGCTTTCGAGCAAACGCTGCCGGAGCTCATGGGTCTCGGCGTCGAGCCTCCGGGCCTCTTCTTTTGCGTGCAGCGCGGCGTTAAGGCCATGTTCCGGGTCCTCGCAGCCGAAGGCGTTTTGAAGGGTGAGGAGCTGCGCAAGACGTTTTTTGCGCTTTTCGGCAGCTTCAAGCCCGGCCGAATAATATATGCGGAACTGGCCGCGCACATCTTTGCAGCCGGTTATGACGGCCTCGCCTATCTCACCGGTGGAGCGGCAGTGGGTGCCGCCGCAGGCGTTGATGTCAAAGCCCTCTATCGTCACAAGACGTATGAGCTCGTGGGGAGTAATCTTCCCGCGGACGGGGAAGGTCTTTGCGATTTCGGGGGTATAATAATCGGTCGTGACCGGCAGGTCGGCCTTTATGATCCCGTTTGCGTATTCCTCGGCTGCCGCCAGCTGTTCGGGCGTAAGGGAAGAGGTCAGCTCTATATGGCAGCTGCCCTCTTCCATGCGGGATATGACGGTGTCTATGCCATAGAGCTTGTGTATGCAGGCCGAGATGATATGCTGTGCCAGATGGTGCTTCATGTGGCGCAGGCGGGCGGCAAGATCGATCTCCAGCGTGACGGCCTGTCCCGGCTCGAAGGGGCGGGGCAGGATGTGGAGTATCTCTCCGCCTTCGTCATATACATCAGAGACCGGCAGGAGGTCGATATATCCGCCGTCGCAGGGCTGTCCGCCGCCGCGGGGGAAGAATATCGTTCTCTCAAGTGTGACGGCAAATCCGCCTTCGCAGGGGCGGCAGCCTGTGACATTCGTCTCCAGTCTCGCAAGATATGGGTCGGCGTCAAAGGGCCTTTTATATAATAATGTGTCCTTGTCCATTAAAGCAGCCTCGTTCCGTTGATATCGAGTGTGAAGCGGCAGCCGAGATATTCGGCGGCCTTGCGGCAGAGAAGCATCCTTGAAAGGAAGATCTCGAAATAATCCATGACGGCGCATATCTTGGTGTCGATCGACAGGGTCAGGCGGATTATCCTTTCGCGGGGAAGGACATCGAGCTTCGAGCCTGTGACGGCAAAATTGACCCTGTCGTGTATATCGAGGGCAATGTCGGCCTTGTCACGCACCCTTGAACGGCGGACGTCGCTTTTATCGGCGATTATAAGGGCGGCGGATATCGGATTGACCGGGTCGCCGGTCCCTTCGTCGTGATGCCCGATGGCCGTTACGATAAGGGCGATCTCGCGCTGATCCATGCCGAGCTTGTTGAGCAGGCTGAAGGCCATGAGCGCGCCGCTCTGGGCGTGGTCGTGGCGGTTGATGCTGTTGCCGATATCGTGCATATATCCGGCTATCGACGCCAGCTCGCAGGTCCGGGCGTCATAGCCCAGCGAATTGAGTATGCTGCTGGCGATTGAAGAGGCGATACCGGCATGGGCATAGCCGTGCTCGGTGTATTTCATCTCGCCCATGACGTTGTTGCCCGTCTCGATGTATATCTTTATATCTTCGTTTCTTTTGATGTCCTCGAATGTGACCATATAAGTCCTCCGTATCATATATCCGGCGTATCCGGGAAATAAGGGTGTTCCATACGGGTAAAATGACATTAACCATAGTTTATCATTTTACGTCTGCTATTGCAAATCGGGCATAGTGTGCAATGTTACCAAAAAATTCACAATTTTTCTGTGTAACCTATTGACAAGAAGAAAAAATGTGGTACTATAATCTTAGCACTCGGGGGTTGAGAGTGCTAACAGAACGGAAAGAGGTGAGCTGGATGCTGCCGGACAGAAAACAGATGATACTCAAGGCGATAATAGAGAATTACATCACATCGGCCGAGCCTGTCGGCTCCAAGGCTTTGATGGGCAGTTTCGGTAAGCCTCTTTCATCGGCCACGATCCGCAACGAGATGAGCGAGCTTGAGGAAATGGGCCTGCTGGAAAAACAGCATGTATCATCGGGGCGCGTGCCGTCCAACCTGGCATACCGGCTTTATGTCGACCAGCTTATGGATCATTACCGCATGGCGGCTTTAGAGCTTGAGCGCATGCGCAGCGAGATGCAGGCCAAGCTCAACGAGATGGACAGTATCCTGATGGCTGCTTCAAGGGCCATATCAAAGATAACCAATCATACGGCCGTGGCTCTTTCGACCCCCGCGCCGGAAGAGAGCGTCCGCAGGATAGAGCTCATACCGATGGAATCGACCGGCCGGATATACGCCTTGGTGCTGATATGCGAAAACTCGGTCAGGAATCGTGTGATAAGGCTTTCGACGCCGGTGCCGCCGGAGAATGTGTCGGCCTTTACCGGATTCATCAATCTGGCGTTGGCCGAGGGCAGGCTCGACCGTCTGCCGTCGCTGATAGCCCAGAGCTTCGGCGAGGGTTCGCCCTTCACGCTGCTGCTCAAAGAGGTGCTCGATTTCATGGACGGCAGCCGAAGCGAACGCCCGGGCTTCGAGCTTTATCTTGAAGGAGCCTCAAAGCTGCTCCAGAACCGCGAATATCAGGACGCCAGAAAGGCCGGAGAGCTGCTCGACCATCTTGCCGAGCCGGAGCGCATACGCGAGCTTGCGCAGAATGCCCTGCCCGGTCAGATCAACATCAGGATAGGCCCGGAGAACGAAGACCCCGTCATGGAGGACGCCAGCTTCGTATTCACGACATATGATCTTGAAGGCGGCAGCCGCGGTATCATCGGTATCGTAGCCCCCAAGCGCATGGATTATTCAAAGGCCAGCGCGCAGCTTTCGGCCTTCACGAAGATGCTCGACGATATGAAGCATAATCAAGATAAGGGTACAGGTGAAAAGAATGAGCCTTAACGAAGAAAAAGAAAAAGCCGCAGCTCAGCCGCAGGCCGAAGAGACGCCGAAGGCGGATGATGTGAAAGGATCCGCTGAGACGCCGGAGAACGACCTTGAAAAAAAGCTGGCCGAGCTCGACGACAGATATAAAAGGGTGCTGGCCGAATACCAGAACTTCCGCACCCGCAGCCAGAAAGAAAAGGACAGCCTTTATCTCGACAGCGTCGCGTCGACTGTCGCCGGATTCCTTCCGGTCATAGATACCCTCGAAAGGGCCATGGGGCAGGAGACCGACGAGGGCTTCAAAAAGTCCCTCGAGCTGATCATCAAGCAGTATGACGAATGCCTCGATCGTTTCGGTGTAAAGCCCTTTGCCGAACGCGGCGATGCCTTTGACCCCAATATCCACAACGCCGTGATGCATGTCGAGGACGACAGCCTTGAAGGTAATGTCGTCGCCGAGGTGCTCCTCAAGGGCTATATGCTCGGCGAGCGGGTCGTAAGACACGCCATGGTAAAAGTGGCAAATTAAAAAGATCGCAATGGGCCACGGCCCTTGGATATATAAAAAAGTAAATTAAAAACTCTAAGCTCTATATAAGGAGGACAAATATTATGTCAAAGATCATTGGTATCGACCTTGGTACTACAAACTCTTGTGTCGCCGTTATGGAGGGCGGCGAAGCCGTTGTTATCCCTAACGCCGAAGGCGCCAGGACGACCCCCTCTGTCGTAGCCTTCTCCAAGACAGGCGAAAGAATGGTCGGTCAGGTGGCAAAGCGTCAGGCCGTCACCAACCCCCAGAGGACCATCATCTCGATTAAGAGGGAAATGGGCACAGATTATACAGTTTCTATCGATGATAAAAAGTATTCTCCTCAGGAGATCTCGGCCATGATCCTTCAGAAGCTGAAGACCGACGCCGAGGCTTATCTGGGCGAGAAGGTCACACAGGCCGTTATCACAGTCCCCGCATACATCACCGACGCACAGCGTCAGGCCACAAAGGACGCCGGCAAGATCGCCGGACTTGAAGTCCTCAGGATCATCAACGAGCCGACGGCTGCTGCTCTCGCATACGGCGTAGAGAAGGAAGAGGATCAGACCATCATGGTATACGACCTCGGCGGCGGCACCTTCGATGTATCCCTTCTGTCGATCGGCGACGGCATGATCGAGGTCAAGGCCACGGCCGGCAACAACCGCCTCGGCGGCGATGATTTCGACGCAAGGATAGTCGACTGGATGGTATCCGAGTTCCGCAAGGAGCAGGGTGTCGACCTGACAGGCGACAGAATGGCCATGCAGCGTCTTAAGGAAGCTGCCGAAAAGGCCAAGATCGAGCTTTCCGGCATGACCTCCACCACCATCAACCAGCCCTATATCACAGCCGACGCCACAGGCCCGAAGCATCTTGAAATGACACTTACAAGGGCAAAGTTCGACGAGCTGACAAGAGATCTGGTCGAGGCCACAACAGGCCCTGTCCGCCAGGCTCTGTCCGACGCAAAGATCGACGCCTCCAAGCTGGATAAGGTCCTGCTGGTCGGCGGTTCTTCGAGGATCCCCGCCGTACAGGAGGCCGTCAAGAGGATCACCGGCAAAGAGCCCTTCAAGGGCATCAACCCCGATGAGTGCGTTGCCATCGGCGCTGCCATCCAGGGCGGCGTTCTCGGCGGCGAGGTCAAGGATGTCGTTCTGATGGACGTCACACCGCTTTCGCTGGGCATCGAGACCCTCGGCGGCGTATGCACGAAGATCATCGACAGGAACACAGCCATCCCGACCAATAAGAAGCAGGTATTCTCCACAGCCGCCGACGGTCAGACCTCGGTCGAGATCCACGTCCTTCAGGGCGAAAGGGATATGGCCGCGGGCAATAAGACCCTCGGACGCTTCCACCTCGACGGTATTCCTTCGGCACCCAGGGGCGTACCTCAGATCGAAGTCGCATTCGATATCGACGCCAACGGCATAGTCAATGTTTCGGCAAAGGACCTTGGCACAGGCAAGGAACAGAAGATCACCATCACATCCTCGACCAACCTTTCGAAGGACGATATCGACAAGGCCGTCAAGGAAGCCGAGCAGTTTGCCGAAGAGGATAAGAAGCGCAAAGAGGCCGTCGACGTCAAGAACAACGCCGAGAATCTGGTCTATCAGACGGAAAAGAGCCTCGGCGAGCTGGGCGACAAGGTAACAGCCGAAGAGAAGGCCCCGATCGAAGAGCAGCTCAATAAGCTGAAGGAGACCCTGAAGGGCGATAATACCGAAGCCATCAAGGCCGACACCGAAGAACTGACAAAGAGGTTCTATGCCATTGCCGAGAAGCTCTATGCCAACGCCGCGCCCCAGGGCGAGGCCGCACAGGGCCAGCAGCAGCCGGGCGGCAGCAAGGTCAATGACGACGGTACTGTCGACGCCGACTATGAAGTCGTTGACGACGACAATAAATAATCAGACCATCCGAGATACGGCATCCTGTCCCCTTGGGGGCAGGATGCCTTTGGAGATAAACAAGGGAGTTAACACAGATGGCAGAAGAGAGGCGTGACCTCTATGAGGTGCTGGGCGTCGAGCGCAGTGCCTCGGACGAAGAGATCAAAAAAGCATACAGAAAACTTGTAAAGAAATACCACCCGGATCTCAACCCGGGCGACAAATCTGCCGAAGCAGCAATGAAAGAGGTCAACGCCGCTTACGAGGTCCTGTCCGATCCGGAAAAGAAGGCAAAGTATGACCAGTTCGGCCATGCCGGTATCGACCCCACATATGGGGCCGGCCAGCAGGGCGGCGGTTTCGGCGGTTTTGAGGGCGATATCGACCTCGGCGATATATTCGGCAGCTTCTTCGGCGGCGGTTTTGGCGGAGGCGGCTTTGGCGGTTCGAGCCAGGCCCGCCGCACAGGCCCCCAGCGCGGTCAGGATCTTGCGGTCAACCTTGAGCTGACCTTTGAGGAGGCCGCCTTCGGCTGTGAAAAGACGATAGCCATCAACCGCAGCGAGACATGCCCCGACTGCGGCGGTACGGGCGCCAAAAAGGGCACGAGCCCCGAGACCTGCCCCATATGCCACGGCACGGGCCAGGTCAGGACGACACAGCGCACGGCCTTTGGCGTATTCCAGTCATCCGGACCCTGCAATAACTGCCACGGCACAGGCAAGGTCATCAAAGAGCCCTGCTCCACCTGCGGCGGCAGCGGCCAGATACGCAAGAAGCGCAAGATAACCGTCAAGATACCGGCCGGTATCGACAACGGACAGACGATACCCCTTCGCGGTCAGGGCAACGCCGGCAAGAACGGCGGCCCGGCCGGCGATATTTACGTCACGGTATCGGTAGCGCCCCACAGACTCTTCAAGCGCAGCGGGCAGGATGTCATGCTTGAAATGCCGATATCTTTCTCTCAGGCGGCGCTGGGCGCACAGCTGACCGTGCCGACCATCGACGGCAAGGTGCAGTACACCATGCCCGAGGGTACGCAGAACGGAACGGTATTCCGTCTGCGCGGAAGCGGCATCCCCAAGATAAACGGCAAGGGACGCGGCGACGAGTATGTCAAGGTCAACATCGAGGTCCCACGCAACCTTACAAAGGAGCAGAAAGAGATCCTGCGTAAGTTCGAGGACTCGGTCGACGACGAGCATTATAAGGATAAAAAGGGTTTCTTTGCCAAGGTCAAGGAAATGTTCAATAAATAAGCGGCATATGCCTTACGCCCCGCATGATGATGTCATGCGGGGCGATTTTCATATATGGCTCAAGGCAAACATATCGCGACATAAAATTTGCATATGCGGGAATAATATGTTATAGTATATCGAGTGTTTAATTACGGGACGCAGACGTCCCGGCTGTTGTTTTGATTATTTTCACCCATCATGAGCAAGGCGCTATGTGGGGGATCATATATATTATGTTTTATTTGAATATCGGGCCCCGTTAGCCGATGTGGACGGCTAACCTTATTTTGTTGTGCTAAAAAGCGGTATTTTCAAGACAAAAGGTGCGGGGCTTCACAGAGAATGGAGTAAAAATGGACGAAAAAAAGACGGCAAGTCAGCCGAAACGCGCATCCAATACGGGAAAACGCCGCGCAGCCGCGGTAAAAGAACCCAAGACCCAGACGCCCGCGAAGAAGGGCGGGGTCCCGGCAAAGACGGCCAGGAGGGCGGCGTCGAAGGCTAAGACCCAGGAGACCCCGGCAAAGGTCAAAAACCCATCGCAGGCCGGGCAGAAGAAAAAGTCTTCCGGGCCGAAGCTGCGCATAATCCCCCTTGGAGGTCTCAACGAGATCGGCAAGAATATGACCGTATTTGAATACGGTGACGATATGTTCATCGTCGACTGCGGCGTGACATTCCCCGATGACGAGCTTCTCGGCGTCGATCTTGTCATACCCGACATGACATATGTCGTAAAGAACAAGGATAAGGTAAAGGGCGTAGTTCTGACCCATGCCCATGAGGACCATATCGGTTCGCTGCCCTATCTGCTGCGCGATGTCAAGGCGCCGATATACTGCACGGCCCTGACGGCAGGAATGGTATCGCTCAAGATATCCGAGCATAAAAATCTTGGCAAGGTTAAGATAAATGTCAAAAAGCCCGGCGATCGTTTCAAGCTGGGCTGCTTCGAGATCGAGCTTATAAGGGTTAACCACTCGATCTCCGATGCCGTTGCTCTTGCCATAAAGACGCCGGTCGGCGTCGTTGTCATGACCGGTGATTTCAAGATAGATCCGACCCCCATCAGGGGAGAGATGATCGACCTCGAACGCTTCGGAAAGCTGGGACGCGACGGCGTTATGCTTCTCATGAGCGATTCGACCAACGCCGAGCGCGCCGGTATATCCATGAGCGAGCGCAAGGTCGGCGAATCCTTCGACACATATTTCAAGGGCTGCGACAGGCGCATAATCGTCGCCACCTTCGCATCCAATGTCGACAGGCTCCAGCAGATAATCAACACCGCCGTAAAATATAAGCGCAAGGTGGCCGTTTCGGGCCGCAGCATGGAAAATATCCTCAAGGTGGCGCTGGAGCTCGGCTATCTTCAGGTGCCCGACAAGACCCTTATCGAGCTCAGCCAGATCAACCGTTATCCGATGGATCAGCTGGTCGTCATAACGACCGGCAGCCAGGGCGAGCCGATGAGCGCCCTTTACCGCATGGCGTTTACCGGCCACCGCCAGATAGAGGTCGGCAAGGATGACCGCATAATCATATCGGCGTCGCCCATACCGGGCAACGAGAAGGCCATATCTCAGATGGTCAACGAGCTTTTCCGCAGGGGAGCCGATGTTGTATATAACGCCATCGCCGACGTTCATGTCTCTGGTCATGCCTGCCAGGAGGAGCTCAAGATCATACTGGCCCTTACAAGGCCCAAATATTTCATGCCTGTTCACGGCGAATGCCGCCATCTGCTGATGCATGCCAGCCTGGCCCAGACCTGTGGCGTCGACAGCAAGAACATCATCATAGGCGATCTCGGCTCTGTTGTAGAGCTTGACGGAAAAACCGCGGTCCAGACCTCTACGGTGCAGGCCGGAAGGGTGCTTGTCGACGGCTATGGCGTCGGCGATGTCGGCGCGGCCGTCCTGCGCGAGAGAAAGCTTTTGTCAGAGGACGGTATAATCGTTGCCGAGACGGTCATGAGCCGCGACCTGTCGGCCATCGTTTCCGGCCCGAATATAATATCCCGCGGATTCATATTCACCAAAGAGGCGGAGGAGCTAAACGAGGGAATGCGTCGTATTGCAAAAAAGGCCATCGAGGACTGCATTGCCGAGCGCAAGACAAGGGATCGCGGCGTTATCAAGAACCGCATCCGTGATGAGCTTTCGGAATACCTCTTCAAGCAGATCAAGCGCAGCCCCATGGTGCTTCCCATCATAACCGAGGTACAATAGGGCGGCGCGTGGTGCCGGAATATATAATTTGATATTTTGACAGAGCACGGCGCGGTCATATGAC
>CAKUAK010000113.1 GCA_934636325.1 uncultured Eubacteriales bacterium | reverse complement strand
AAGAGAAAAGCCCGGCTGGCCAGCCGGGCTTTTCTCTTGACGCTCTATCTGTTTTTTAATATCTGTTCTTCGAATATCTCCATGCGGACAATATCATCCCTGTTCGTTCTCATGGTCCTCGCGCGCGCAGCGCTTTTCCAGATTGAGCAGATACTGCTTGCGCGCCGTGCCATATGCGTATCCGGTCAGATGTCCGCTCGAACCGATGACCCGGTGGCAGGGGATGACGATGATAAGGGGATTATCGTGGTTGGCCTGGCCGACGGCGCGATATGCCTTGGCGCTGCCGGTCTCTTCGGCTATCTGCTTATAGCTCCGCGTCTCGCCGTAGGGTATCGCGCACAGCGCTTTATATACCTTGCGCTGGAACTCTGTTCCCGAGACGGCGATCGGAAGGTCGAAGCTGCGCCGGCGGCCGCAGAAGTATTCCTCCAGCTGGGAAACAGCCCTTTCGATAAGCGGTGTGCGCTCATAAAGTCGGCAGTCCTTATCGGTCGGTTCGCCGCAGGATATGCGGCATACGGCGTCTCCGTCCTGGCATATGAATATAGGGCCGATGGGCGAGCTCATAGAGCAGTAATATTTGTGTTCGGTCATTAATGATTGTCCTTTCGAGAGGGTCGCGTCATCCTTTGGTATGATAAAGGCCTGACCTGCTTAACGTATATTATATGTTGTGTATCCACGATTGTCAAAGCCCGGGGGCGATTTATTTCAAAAAGATGCCTCGTGGAGGATAGGCTGCGGCGGTCATCATATCCTTTACATCCATTTCCGCCTCTGATATAATGATTTAAACATGCCGCGATCAATATGACGATGGAGAGGGTATAATGGGACTCCTTGATATACTTTTCGGTTCAAGGCGGGAGGAAGCGGCGCAAGAGCCGGTCTTTTTAAAGGAAACAAGCGACGCCGAAGAACAGCTTGACTATTTAAAAAAGTTCGCCGAAAGGGCGGACGAAGATACCGCATCCAAAATAGAAGATGAAATAAAGATACTTGACGCCGGGTTGTATGGCGAGGGCCAGATAGTTTTTGAGCTGAAGAACAGCCATATCCCCATGTTTGTCCTCAGAGATATCTATCTCAGGTCGGGGGAGTACGCGGCGCAGATAGATTTCCTTATAATCACGGCGGGCCATGTTTTCGTGGTCGAATGTAAAAATCTTATCGGCGATATAGAGATCGACAGCCGCGGCAATTTTACAAGGACCATGAGATTCGGGAAGTTTTTCCGCAAAGAGGGTATTTATTCACCGATAACGCAGAATAAGCGTCATATGGAGGTGATAAAGGCCGTTGCGGGGCAGGGGCTTTCGGGGGTAGAGCTCGGCAGATATAAAAAATATTTTTATGATGTATATCGCCCGGTCATCGTGCTGGCCAACCCCAAAACGGTACTGACCGACAGATATGCCAAAAAAGAGATAAAGGATCAGGTCGTGCGCGGCGATCGGCTTATCGCGTATATCGAAGAGGTCGACGCGGCCTCCGAAAAGGTATTCAGCTATGAAGAGATGCGCGGCCTGGCCGAATTTTTCCTGAAAAGCGCACAGAAGAATCCGGCCGGCTTTGACGACAAATATAAAGAGCTTTCCGCGGCAGAGGAAGAAAAAGATCAGCCTACGGAAACGCCTGCCGCGGCAGATCCCGTTAACCTCTTGTGTCCGAAATGCGGAGCAAGGATGGTGAAAAGGGTGGCCTCCAAGGGCGCGCGGGCAGGAAAGGCCTTTTACGGCTGTTCGGCATTTCCCAAGTGCAGATTTATAATCAATATCGGTGACGAAGAGTAAGATACCGATAAATAATTAATTTACTGAGGAAGATTTTCTTGAACAACAGATCGGCAAAGATCATCTCGCGTGTCGCAAAACGGTATTTTTCCGACGGCGTCAGCCGTGCCGCGGCCCAGCTGGCATATTACCTGTTCTTTTCGATATTTCCGATATTGATACTTGTCAACAGCATCATCAGCCGTTTTGATGTCAATATCATATACATCCTCCGGCGGTTCAGCTATGTCCTGCCCGAGCAGATAATAGATATGATAGTCGATTATCTCGATTACCTGAGCCGCACCGACGCTCCGTTCATCATGGGAGGCGCAATAGTCATGACCCTTTATGCCATGACGCGAAGCCTTAACTCGCTTCTGACCTCGGTGCGCCAGGCCTATCGCATCAAAAAGGCCGGAATGGTCAACTATATGACGGCGGCGATGCTGTCAGCCTTTATCCTTTTATCCTTTTTCCTTCTGAGCATGGTGGTGCTGGGCGGCGAGTTCGCCGTCTCCAAGCTGGAGGAGTATATCTGGATACCCGATGGGATACGTTCTTTTTTACAGCTTTTGAAGTTCGTCCTGCTGCCGGTATACATGTTCGTATTTCTGTGCGGCTTCTATTATATCGTCCCCAGCCGCCGTTACCCCGTGCGCAGCTGTATGCCGGGGGCGATCTTCGCCGTTATCGGCCTGACGGTATCCACGGCGCTTTTTTCCTATTACGTTTCGCATTTTTCCAATTACTCGGTG
The DNA here is from genome assembly GCA_934636325.1 of uncultured Eubacteriales bacterium. GTDB lineage: Bacteria > Bacillota > Clostridia > Oscillospirales > Butyricicoccaceae > RGIG1902. The sequence goes on along the minus strand of CAKUAK010000113.1, from coordinate 855 downwards.
CTTTACGGTTCGATCGCGGCCGTCATGATCCTCATGGTCTGGCTGCATATCGTGTCGTCCATCCTCATCCTGGGCGGAGAGCTCAATGGGGTCATTATAGAGATGGACGATCATATCTTATAAAAAAAGACCCGTGCGCTGTGCGGGCCAAGGGAATATTAAAATGGAGGATGAAAAAATGGAAAGAAAGATCGGCATCTGTGCCCCCTTCCTTGATGACGGCCTCAAGGCCAGGATCGAAGAGACGGCGGTGGCCAACGGGTTTAAAACGGTATATTTTGAAGGCTCGGAGGACGCCTGCCGGAACAGCGGGGGATGCGAGATCCTTTACGGAAGCCTTCCCCATGACGCTATCCGCGCCGATAAAGAGCTCAAGTGGATGCAGTGCTCTTTTGCCGGAGTCGACCGGGTCACCGACCCCAGCATATATCCCCACGAGAATGTCATCGTAACAAACTCCGCCGGAGCTTACGGCGTAACGATATCCGAGCATATGATCGCCGTCACCCTTATGATGATGCGCCGTATGCGCGAGTATGCCGAGCAGACAGCCCGCAAGGAGTGGGGACTTCTCGGTGAGATCGACTCTATCATGAACAGCGTCATCACCATCGTCGGCATGGGCGATATCGGTACTAATTACGCAAAGAGGGTAAAGGCCCTTGGCGCTTCCTGCGTAAGGGGCGTCCGCCGCACCCATAAGCCCGGCCCCGATTGCTATGACGAGGTCTATACCATAGATCAGCTCGACGAGGCCATAAAGGGCGCCGATGTCGTCGCGCTCTGCGTCCCCGGCACAGACGCCACGACACATCTTATCGACGCGAGACGTTTTTCACTCATGAAGGACGGCGC
>CAKUAK010000112.1 GCA_934636325.1 uncultured Eubacteriales bacterium | reverse complement strand
GCTATGCGCTGCGCGAACTGGTGTCCGCTATCTATGTGGACGCGCCGGACAAGTCCAGCGGCAAGCGGGTACAGCACATCCATATCAGGTATGACGGACTGGGCTTTATCCCCCTGAATGAGCTGATGAAAAAGGAAACGGCGTGACCGAAGTCACGCCGCCCCTTGAAAACACAAGGTTTTCACCATTTTTGATTTTACTGTTTTACGACCACCCTGCCATATCAGGGGTTTATTTTTTTTCACTTTAAGTGTATAATACAAAAGAATATAGATATCGGAGGTCGGATATGAGCAGAAGAATGGCCAGGGAACTGGTTTTACATATGCTTTTCACAAATGACTTTGTCAATGAGGATGCGGATACCGTCCTTGACAGCAGTCTCGGGCACAATTTTGATCTTTTTTCGGATGAATCGGAGCTCTACCGTGTCGCTCCTGCCGAAGCGCAGGATCAGTATATCCATGAAGCCTTCCGCGGCATCATGGAGCATATGCCCGAACTGAACACATATATCGAGGAGTATTCGGTCGGATGGTCGGTCTCGCGTATGTCGAGGCTGACAAGATGTATACTGCGTCTTTGTATGTATGAAATGCTTTATATGGGCATACCGGTGGGTGCGTCGGTCAACGAAGGCATCGAGCTGGCCAAAAAATACGACTCGGATGAAGCGGCCGCATTTATAAACGGTGTGCTGGGTACATTTGTCGCAAAGGAGATCCAGAGGTGATCCTCGGTATCGATACCAGCAATTATAAGACATCGGCGGCCTGTCTCGGTATCGGACGTAAGATATGGCAGTCGGAGGGCAGATTCCTCGATGTAGAGCACGGAAAACTGGGGCTTCGGCAAAGCGAAGCCCTTTTTCAGCATACAAAGTATCTGCCCGATGTTATAGAGCGTCTTAAAATGACAGAGCCGCTGGAGGCGGTGGCATATTCGGACAAGCCGCGGGAGGTCGAGGGTTCTTATATGCCGTGCTTTCTTGCCGGTCGCTGTACCGCCGAAAGCATCGGCAGGCTTTTGCATGTGCCGGTATATCACTTTTCACACCAGCAGGGGCATATCGCGTCGGCCCTCTTTTCGGTCGACAGGCTTGAGCTTCTTGAGAGACCCTTTCTCGCGTGGCATCTTTCCGGCGGAACGACAGAGCTTCTTATTGTCCGACCCGATGAAGAAATGATCTGCCGCGCCGAGATCATCGGCGGGACGACCGATATTTCGGCCGGACAGGCGATAGATCGCTGCGGAGTTTCTCTTTCGATGGATTTTCCTTCGGGGGTATATGTCGAGCGCGCCGCTCTTCGTTCGGAAAGCCGCGACGGTTATACGGCAAAATGCACCGAAGGCCATTTTTCGCTTTCCGGCCTCGAAAATAAGTTCAAGGACCTTATTGCAAAGGGCGTATCACCGGAGGATGTCTGCCGCTTCACCCTCAATTCGGTCTCGTCGACGATAGTCAAGGCGACGGTCTGGGCAAGAAAAAAATACCGCGGACTGCCGGTGCTTTTTTCCGGCGGCGTATCGGTCTGCTCGATACTTCAGGATTATTTTTCCGGAATGGATAACATTTACTTTGCCCAAAAGGGTTTGGGCGGAGATAATGCCCTCGGTGCTGCATTGCTTGCCGATATGGAGATGAAAAAATGCCGATGAAAGCCCTTACGGTGACCCAGGTCAATGAGTACCTGAAGGATATCTTTTCTTCCGATCCTCTTCTCTCCGGACTTTGTATTTCGGGTGAGATATCCAACTTTAAACGTCATTCCTCCGGCCACCTTTACTTCACCCTGAAGGATCAGGATTCGGTCATATCGGCCGTTATGTTCAGAAGCGATGCCGCCCGCCTGCGATTCATGCCCAACAGCGGCATGAAGGTATTCGTTACCGGGCGTGTCAGCATATATCCCAAAAGCGGACAATATCAGGTGTATGTCTCGGCCATGCAGCCCGACGGTATAGGTGCGCTTTATATGGCCTTTGAACAGCTGAAGGAAAAGCTGTATGGCAGGGGACTGTTTGACCCGCAGCATAAAAAGCCACTGCCGCCGTATCCCGGAACGGTCGCTCTTGTGACCTCGCCGACAGGGGCGGCCGTGCGCGATATGATACGGATCATAAAAAGCCGCTATCCGATCTGCGATATCATCGTCTGTCCCGTTAAAGTCCAGGGTGAGGGCGCCGCCGAAGAGATAGCCGATATGATAGATTATGTGAGCCGCCATTCGCTGGCCGATGTTATAATAACCGGACGGGGCGGTGGATCGCTCGAGGATCTCTGGGCCTTTAATGAAGAGGTCGTTGCCGAAGCGATATTCAGAAGCGATATCCCCATCATATCGGCTGTCGGGCACGAGCCCGACATCACGATCTCCGATTATGTGGCCGATGTCCGGGCGTCGACGCCGTCCAATGCGGCCGAGCTCGTCGTGCCCGATCAGGCACAGCTTCGTGCCGGCCTGAAAAACGCCGGCAGGCTTATTGAAAAATACCAGCATGACAGTATATCGGCATTGCGGAAACGTGTTGCCGACGCGGCCAGACGGCCGGTCATGCGCGGGCCGAAAGAATATCTTTCCGAACGCAGGATGGATCTGTCGGTTTTGGAGGACAGGCTGGCGTCGGTACAGCGCCTTGCGCTTGAACGCCGCCGCCGCGAATACCTCCGGCTGGCGGCCGGCCTTGACGCCCTCAGTCCGCTTGGCGTCCTGTCCCGCGGATACTCTATGGCGACCGGCGGGGACGGGAGGATAATCAAAAGCGTAGGTCAGCTCTCACCGGGAGACAGCGTCGTTCTGCGTCTGGCCGACGGCCGTGCCGAGTGTACCGCGGACAGGCTTCTGCCCGACAGAAAGGAAAAGAAAAATGGCTAAAAAGTTTGTATTTGAGGAAGCTCTCACGCGCCTTGAAGAGATAGTCGATCAGCTTTCAAAGGGCGACGCACCGCTTGATAAAAGTCTCGAGCTTTTCGAAGAAGGGACCGCGCTCATTAAAAAATGCGGCCAGGCACTTGATAAGGCGGAACAAAAGGTCGAGCTTCTTGTCAAAGCATTGAACGTTCCGGAAAAGGTCCCTTTTGAGGAGGTCGAATGATCATGGCACAGCCCAAAGCGCTGTCGGTATTTATACCCGATATCGAAAACAGTATAGAGCGTCTTATGCCGCAGGAACAGAATATGCAGAAAAACATATTCGAAGCCTGCCGTTACAGTATACTTGCCGGCGGCAAGCGCCTGCGTCCAACATTGTGCCTGTTCTTCTATCATCTGTTTGGGGGGCAGGCACCCGGTGCGGTCGATTTTGCGGCGGCGATAGAGATGATACATTCATATTCGCTCATCCATGACGATCTGCCATGCATGGACGATTCCGATCTGCGCCGCGGAAAGCCATCGTGCCACAAGGTCTATGGATATTCGACGGCCGTTCTTGCCGGAGATGCGCTGCTCAACCGTGCATTCGAGGTCATGACATCCTCTCTTGAGGGCATAGACCCGGCGTCACAGTTAAGGGCCGCCGGCGTCATGTCTTATGAATCGGGGGCATATGGAATGGTAGGCGGTCAGGTGATAGATCTGGCCATCGAAGGACATGACTGCACCGAGGAACAGCTCTGGACAATGGTCGATCTGAAAACAGCGGCGCTGATATCCGGCGCATGCAAAAGCGGGGCGCTCCTTGCAGGGGCATCAGAGAAGGATGCCCAAGCTGCGTATGAATACGGCCGCAATATCGGCCTGGCCTTCCAGATAAGGGACGATATGCTGGATGCCCAAGGCGAAAACGCGCTTTTGGGCAAACCGACCGGCGAAGATGAGAAAAACGGCAAAAACACCTTTGTATCCAAATACGGAATGGCAAAATGCGAAGAGCTTATAAAAGAGCTGACAGACAAAGCCATTTCTGCCGTAAAGGATCTTGACAGGGCAGAGGACCTTGGCGAAATAGCCTTATGGCTTTCTGGACGCAGCTATTGATGCTTGATAAATATTCATTTTGTGGTATAATCGTTTTGCAAGTTTATGCGTTCGATGAATAGCGGCATAACGCAGAGCGGTCGCTTATACTGCGCATATCCGTATGCATATCCGCAGCAAGGTATATTTTCTGCAAGAGGTAGATAAGAGATGGATAAAGGTTCGATCCTCAACAATATAAATTATCCTTCCGACGTCAAGGCTCTTGATGAAAAAAGCCTTGAGGCTTTATGCGCGGAGATAAGGGAATTCCTCGTCGATAATGTTTCAAAGACAGGCGGCCATCTTGCTTCAAACCTTGGCGTTGTAGAAATAACCGTCGGGCTTCACCGCGTTTTCAATTGTCCGGTGGATAATGTAATATTTGACGTCGGGCATCAGTCATATGTCCATAAGATACTTACCGGGCGCAAGGACCGTTTCGGCACCCTGCGCAAGCTGGATGGGATGAGCGGCTTTCAGCGTCCGTCCGAAAGCCCATATGACTGCTTTGTGACCGGCCATGCCTCCAACTCGATCTCCGCAGCCCTCGGCATGGCAAGGGCCAGGACCCTTGACGGCCGGCGGAATGAGGTCATATGCGTTATAGGCGACGGCGCTCTGACCGGCGGTATGGCCTATGAGGCCCTCAACGATGCCGGTCAATCGGGAGAAAAGCTCATAATAGTCTTTAACGATAACGAGATGTCGATAAGCAAAAATGTCGGCGCTGTTGCCAACCGGCTGTCTCATATGCGCTCGAAAAAACGATATCTCAAGCTGAAGATGCGTGTAAAAGCCTTCCTTTCGGGCTTCAGTAATGGTGATGCCGTAATTTCGGCGGTGTCCCATATCAAAGCAAAGATCCGGAGAGCTATTCTTAAAGAAAGCATTTTCGAGATACTCGGGTGCCGGTATCTCGGCCCGGTCGACGGCAACGACATATCGGCGGTATGCACTCTGCTTGAGGAAGCCAAAGCGTATAACGGTCCGGTCGTCGTACACTTTAAAACGGTCAAGGGCAGGGGGTATCATCCTTCGGAAATAAGCCCGTGGGACTATCACGGGGTATCGCCTTTCGACGCCGTAAAGGGAAAACCATCGGGCGGCGGTGTTACATTTTCCGATATCCTCGGCCAGACCATGTGCGTTCAGGCCGAGCAGGACGATCGTATCTGCGCCGTCACCGCAGCTATGGAAAACGGTACGGGCCTTGGCGAGTTTTCGGTCAAATATCCCAGCCGCTTTTTTGATGTCGGCATCGCCGAAGAGCATGCCGTAACGATGGCCTCGGGCATGGCGTCCCAGGGACTAAAGCCGGTGTTCGCCGTATATTCCTCTTTTTTGCAGCGGGGATATGATCAGCTCATACATGACGTCGCCATTGCACGAAATCATGTTGTTTTCGCCATCGACCGTGCCGGTCTTGTCGGCGCCGACGGCGAGACCCATCAGGGCATATTCGATGTGCCGTATATTTTGTCGATACCCGGTATAAAGCTCTTTTCACCTTCATCCTTTGCCGAACTTAAAAGCGCCGTCAGGCGGGCGCTTTATCAGGAAGACGGCCCGGTTGCCGTTCGCTTCCCACGCGGCGGGGAGGGCGTTTATCGTGACGACAGCATCGACATGCCGGAAGTATGTATCCGCCAAGGCTCTGATATCACGCTGGCCGGTTACGGCATAATGATCAACAATTTGATAAAAGCCGCCGAAATACTTGAAGCATCCGGCATTTCGGCAGAAATAATAAAGATAAACGAGCTTTCCCATATCTGCTCAGACTGCCTGGAGGATTCTGTCAAAAAAACGGGGCGGCTGATCGTTGCCGAGGACTGTGCGGAGGGCGGGTGCCTCGGACAGCGTATTTTGTCGCAGCTGCTTGAAAAGCAGATATGTCCCTGGTGCCGCCTTATCAATCTGGGCAGCCGTTTCATTCCCCATGGCGGGGTGGAGCAGCTCTATGAAAGATACGGCATAGATGGGCAAAGCATTGCCGATAAAGCCAAGGAGATAATGATATGATAGAGAAAAAACGCCTTGATGTTCTGCTTACGGAACAGGGCTTCGAGCAGAGCCGGGAAAGGGCAAAAGCGCTTATAATGGCCGGGGTGGTATATGTCAACGACCAGAAGGCCGACAGCGCCGGTCAGGCCTATCCGCTCGACGTCAAGATCGAGGTCCGCGGAAGCACCCTTAAATATGTCAGCCGCGGCGGACTCAAGCTGGAAAAGGCGCTTGACTATTTCGGCATAGATCCGGCCGGAAAGACAGCCATGGATATCGGGGCTTCGACCGGCGGCTTCACCGACTGCCTGCTTCAGCGTGGCGCGAAAAAGGTCTATGCCGTCGATGTAGGCTACGGTCAGCTGGCCTGGAAGGTGAGGACCGACCCGCGGGTGGTCTGCATGGAGCGCTGCAATATACGCTATGTCACACCCGACCAGATAGAAGACAGGCTCGATCTTGCCGTTACCGATGTTTCGTTTATCTCTTTAAGACTGGTGCTTCCGGTAATGAAGTCGCTGCTCACCCCGGAGGGCGAAGCCGTGGCCCTTATCAAGCCGCAGTTCGAGGCCGGGCGCGAAAAGGTCGGCAAAAAGGGCGTTGTCCGCGAGGCTTCCACCCATATAGAGGTTATAAATACCATTCTGGATTTTTCGAGAAGTATCGGTTTCGGTGTAAAGGGACTGACCTTTTCACCTATACGCGGGCCTGAGGGAAATATCGAGTTTTTGCTCTATCTTTCGCAGAAGGAAGATAACGAGGTCGATCCGTCGGCTGTTGTTGCCGAAGCCCACAGCCAGACCATAAAGTAGGTGGTACATACGAAAAAAGTATTCATATATCCCAATCCGACAAGAGAGAATACGACAAAGTCGCTGCCGGAGATACTTGATTTTCTGCTCGGAGAGGGATTTTCTATAAATATGGAAAAGACCTATGCCGAATCCCTGATGGCCGAATATCCGATAGTATCCTTTATGGATATCGGCGACGCCATGCAGAACTCCGATTTCGTTCTGGTCGTCGGCGGTGACGGCACGATACTCCACATCGCCCCGCTGGCCGCTTACTTTGACAAGCCGGTCCTCGGTATAAATCTTGGGACGCTCGGCTTTTTGTCCGAGCTCGATGCCAATGCGCTCGAGCTTATAAAAAATGTAGGCAGTGATGATTATGCCCTTGACGACAGGCTGCTTTTGAATGTGACTGTAAAGGATAGGACCGGCTCGATATCATTTTCGGCAACAGGTCTGAATGACGCCGCCGTAATGAAGGGCGATATATCAAAGATCGCCAAGCTGAAGGTCTTTGTCAACGGCAAAAAGGTCATGGGCTTTTCGGGCGACGGCGTCGTTGTCTGCACCCCGACAGGGTCGACGGCCTATTCGCTGTCGGCGGGTGGGCCGATAATAGACCCGACCAGCAGCTGTATCGCCGTTACGCCGGTGTGTCCCCATTCTCTCGGAATAAAATCCTTTGTCGTGTCATCCGACAGAGAGATAGAGATCACCGCGCCCGATCAGGACAACACGATACAGCTTTCGGTCGACGGATATCAGAATGTCAGGATCGAGCCGGGGCAGAGCATCGTTATAAGGCAGTCGCCTAAAATGCTTTCTCTTATACGTCTGCGCGGCATCGGTTTTTATGAAAGAATAAATCAGAAGCTTTCTATCGAAAGGATATGAAATATGAAGTTTAACAGACAGTCGGCCATCATGCAGATCATTTCGCAGAATGACATCAAGACCCAGGAGGAGCTTTCGGAAAAGCTCATACAGATGGGCTTCAACACAACGCAGGCAACTATTTCCCGGGACATAAAAGAGCTTCGCCTTATAAAGGTCAGCTCCCTGACCGGCGGATATAAGTATTCCGCGCCGTCCCAAGGCGACGATGCCAGCTTTCTTCCGAGACTGCGTACTATTTTTAAAGAGTGCGTGATAAGCATCCAGCAGGCACAGAATCTTGTCGTCATAACGACGATAACCGGTATGGCCAATGCCGCGGCATACGCCATAGATCAGCTCAAGATAGACAATATAATCGGTACGATAGCCGGAGACGATACGATCCTCGTCATCCTCGGCGATAACGAAAAGGCCGGCAAGTTCTGCGAAGTTGCCGGAAAAATGCTTAAATAAAATGCTCAGATCGCTGTCTATAGAAAATATTGCCGTTATAGAGCATGCCGATATAGAGTTCGATAACGGTTTCAGTGTGCTTTCCGGCGAGACAGGCGCCGGAAAGTCAATGATAATAGACTCCATAAACGCCATTCTCGGTCAGCGCATCAGCCGCGAGCTCATCCGCACAGGCGCGCCGCAGGCCTCTGTCTCGGCGGTGTTCGATCAGATAGAAAAGGATGCCGTCGAAAAGGCGAGACAGCTGGGCTTCGACGTTCACAACGACAAGCTCAGGATAAGCCGCCAGATGTTTCCTGACGGCAGAAATGTCTGCCGTATCAATGGCAAAACGGCCGCGCTGGCCGCTTTAAGAGAGCTTTCGGTCATGCTGGTCAGCATCCACGGACAGCACGACGGACAGAACCTGCTCGATGAAGATAAGCATATAGACTATCTTGACGTCTTTGCCGGGCTCGAGCCGGAGCTAAGGGTTTTTTCGGCAAAATATGACGATCTTCTGCGGCTCAATCGCAATATAAGATCACTGTCATTGAGCAATTCCGAAAAGGATAGAAGGATAGCGCTGCTGAGCGAATATGTGCCTGAGCTGGAAAAGGCCGACATTCATGAGGGTGAATATCAGCAGCTGTTAAGTCTCCGTTCTTCACTCATGCGCACCCAGCGCGCGGGAACGGCTCTGCGGGAGGCGCTTCAATATATATCGGGCGACGACGATTCTGTGGGGGCTCTTTCGCTGGTCGGAGATGGGATCAAGATCCTTGCCCAATGTCAGGATCTTGATAGCGATGCCCCAGGCATCCTCGATAAGGCAAAGGATGCCGCCGAGCTTCTTTCCGACCTTTCCTCTGAACTTTCATCATGCCTTTACAGGCTCGAGTTTTCGCCGCAGCAGCTTGCCGACACCGAGCAGCGTCTTGATCTTGTCATAACATTATCCGAAAGGCACAAAACAGAACCGGACAGGCTGCCCGAGTTGCTCGATGAGTTCCGTTCTGAGCTTGATGCCCTCGTAAACAGCGATGATAACCTTGAAGAGCTCAAGGAGCAATATGCAAAAAAACGCGCCGAAGTTTTTTCGGCGGCACAGAAATTGACCGAAAAAAGAAGGAAGGCGGCCGGGCGGCTCTCTTCGCTGATATGTGACGAGCTGCGCCAGCTCGACATGCCCTCTGTCCGCATGGAGGCCGAAATAGAAAGCCAGAGCGGGCCAAAAGGGGTACGCTTTTCAAGAAAGGGCATCGACAGCGTCAGATTTCTTCTATCTGCCAACAAGGGCGAGGGCCTCAAGCCTCTCAATAAGGTCGCTTCCGGCGGTGAGCTTTCAAGAATAATGCTGGCCATGAAAAAGGTGCTTTCGGCGGGTGAGCCGGTGTGCACCGCTATATTTGATGAGATCGACACAGGTGTCAGCGGACGCGCCGCAAATAAGGTGGGGCAGAAGCTCTATGAGATATCCTGCGGGCGTCAGGTGCTTTGCATAACCCATCTTCCGCAGATAGCCTGCCTGGCCGATCATCATTTCCGGATCACCAAGCACGAGGCGGGCGGCCGCACCTTTACCGATGTCGAGAGTCTTGAGGCACAGGGCCGCATGGAAGAGATCGCGCGGCTTACGTCGGGTCTGAATATAACGCTATCGAGCATGGAAAGCGCCGGGGAAATGCTGCGGCTTGCCGGAGAATACAAGAAGTCCTTGACAAAATAGGCCGCATGCAATATTATGTTTATAAATCTTGATATCGCAAACGCTGTGATCAAAAGAAGTAGATCGTCTGTCCTTTTCAGAGAGTGCGCGGCCGGTGAAAGCGCATATTGGCAGCCTTTGAAATACATTTGTGAGCGGAGCGCTGAACGGTAAAGCAATTAGGCGCCTACGGAATGCGGCACGTTACAGCCGCTGGGGATCTTTTCCTAAAGGCCTGCTTCGGCGGGCAAACTGAGGTGGTACCGCGGTAATTTTATCGCCCTCTGCGATTTTTGGCGCAGAGGGCTTTTATTTTTCATATATTTGGAGGAGAGAAAAATGACTTTATACGAAGAACTTAAGGCCAGAGGCCTTGTGGCTCAGGTCACCGATGAAGACGAGGTCAGCCGTCTCATAAATGAAGGCAAGGCAAAGTTTTATATAGGCTTCGACTGCACGGCCGACAGCCTTACAGCCGGACATTTTATGGCCCTCACCCTTATGAAGCGCCTCCAGTCGGCCGGTAATACCCCCATCGCCCTTATCGGTGGCGGCACGACAATGATCGGCGATCCTTCTGGACGCACCGATATGAGAAAGATGCTGACAAAAGAGGACATCGACCACAACGCCGTGTGCTTCAAGCATCAGATGGAAAAATTCATCGAGTTCGGCGAAGGTCAGGGCAAGGCTATCATGCTCAACAACGCCGATTGGCTCCTTAAGCTCAATTATGTCGAGCTTCTGCGTGAGGTCGGCGCATGCTTCTCGGTCAATAATATGCTCAGGGCCGACTGCTATAAGCAGCGCATGGAAAGGGGCCTTTCCTTCCTCGAGTTCAACTATATGATAATGCAGTCCTATGACTTCTATCATATGTTCCAGAACTACGGCTGCAATATGCAGTGCGGCGGCAATGACCAGTGGTCCAATATGCTGGGCGGCACAGAGCTCATCCGCAAAAAGCTCGGCAAGGATTCCCACTGCATGACCATCACTCTGCTGACCGATTCTCAGGGCAATAAGATGGGCAAGACAGCCGGCAATGCCGTATGGCTCGATCCCAATAAGACCTCGCCTTACGATTTCTATCAGTACTGGCGCAATGTCGGCGACGCCGACGTCATGAAGTGCCTGCGCATGCTGACATTCCTGCCGCTGGAGCAGATCGACGAGATGGACAAATGGGAGGGCAGCCAGCTCAATAAGGCAAAAGAGATCCTGGCCTTTGAGCTTACAAAGCTGGTACACAGCGAGGAGGATGCCCTTAAAGCACAGGAAGCCAGCCATTCGCTCTTCGGCGGCGGAAGCTCTTCCGACAACATGCCGTCCACAGAAATATCCGAGGCTGATTTCGGAGACGGCCTGACGATAACCGACCTTATGGTGCGCTGCGGACTTGTTTCGTCCAAGGGTGAGGCACGCAGGCTGATAGACCAGGGCGGCGTCACGGTAAATGACGTCAAGGTCGCCGGCGCCACACAGGTGTTTACAGCGGATGACGTCAAAAAAGGTGATTTCGTCATCAAAAAGGGAAAGAAGACCTTCCACAAGGTCATCTGCAAATAAAAACGATATGCCTGCCGTCTTTATTAAAAGGCGGCAGGCTTGATTTGAGATACTATGCAATACAGGATCAATTCCAAAAACGGCGATCGGCTTTCGACGCTGGGCTATGGATGTATGCGCTTTACGAGAACAGGCGGAGTCATCGACCAGAAAAAAGCCGAAAGTGAGATGCGGCGTGCCATAGAGCTGGGCGTCAATTACTTTGATACAGCCTATACATATCCCGGCAGCGAGGTATGCGTGGGCAGGTTTTTATCGGCCGGATATCGTGACCGGATAAAGCTGGCAACAAAGATGCCACAGTATATGGTCAGAAGCAGCGCCGACCTTGACAGATTCTTCAGCGAAGAGCTGAAAAAGCTCAACACCGATCATATTGATTATTATCTGCTGCATATGCTTGCCGATACCGGCGCGTGGAGCCGCCTTCAGGGTCTTGAGATAGAGAAGTGGATCGAGGCCAGAAAGTCCGACGGCAGCATCCGCAATATCGGCTTTTCCTATCATGGCGGAACATCGGGGTTTAAAGCGCTTATAGACGCATACGATTTTGATTTCTGCCAGATACAGTTCAATTATTTCGATAAGGATGGTCAGGCCGGCGAACAAGGGCTTAAATATGCGGCGCAAAAGGGTCTGCCTGTTATCATCATGGAGCCGCTTCGCGGCGGCAGACTGGCCGGAGGGCTTCCCGAACAGGCAAAAGCCGCATGGGCAGAAAATGAACCGGGGAGGAGCTTTGCTGAGCTTGGGTTCAGATGGCTTTGGAATTATCCCGAGGTCACGGTCGTGCTCTCCGGCATGAACTCTGTATCCCAGATCGAGGAAAACTGCCGAACGGCTTCTGAAATGGTGCCTGACAGCCTGACCCGGAAGGAAATTGAAGTATACGACAATGTCAGAGATATCATAAAGAGAAATATGGCTGTGCCCTGCACGGGATGCGGATACTGTATGCCGTGTCCCGCCGGTGTTGATATCCCGACATGCTTCAACGCCATGAATGTCCGAAGAGCCGACGGCTGGATGACCGGGCTGCGGGAATACATTATGTGCACATCAATGAAAACAAGGCCGACAAAGGCGTCTATGTGCATAAAATGCGGCCGGTGCGAGCAGCACTGCCCCCAGAAGATAGAAATACGGCGCGAGCTTTCGGCGGTGGCGTCGGCTATGGAGGGAGTACCGTATAAGGTCTCCATGGCGGCTCTTAAGCTGCTCAAGCGTGTATGAGCCCTAATATGACTTATCAGAGAAAGAATATGAAATACTATGATGAAAACAAGTGATTTTTACTATGATCTGCCGGAGGAGCTTATCGCCCAGACCCCCATCGCCGAACGCGATCATTCGCGTCTTATGGTGATCGACCGGCAGACCGGCAGCTTAAAGCACAGGCATTTCTATGATATAACAGATTACCTGAAAAAGGGCGACTGCCTTGTCATAAACGATACCCGGGTGCTGCCGGCAAGGCTGTATGGCGTAAAGGTCGGCGGCGGAGCCCATGTAGAGGTGCTGCTGCTGAAAAACATAAGCGGCGACGACTGGGAGTGTATCGTTCATCCCGGACGCAGGCTCAGGGAAGGCGCGGAGGTCATATTCGGCGACGGCCTTCTTAAGGGCACGATAAAAGAGGTCATGCCCGACGGCAACAGGGTGATCCATTTCGATTATCAGGGGATATTCCTCGAGCTTCTTGAAAAGATAGGCACGATGCCGCTGCCGCCCTATATAACCGAAAGGCTGGAGGACGGAGAGCGATATCAGACCGTTTATTCAAAGGTCAATGGGTCTGCCGCCGCGCCGACGGCCGGACTGCACTTTACACCCGAGCTTCTTGAAAGGATCAGGGATATGGGGGTAGACATCGTTCACATCACGCTGCATGTCGGCCTTGGGACCTTCCGCCCGGTAAAAGAAGAGAACATCACCGATCACCTTATGCATACCGAGAGCTATTTTGTCACCGATGACGCGGCCCAGAGGATCAACAGGGCAAAACAGAACGGCGGGCGTGTTATTGCCGTCGGAACGACCTCCTGCCGCACGCTGGAGACTGTCGGAGATGATAACGGTGTCGTGCACAGCGGCCACGGCGATACCAGTATTTTTATATATCCCGGATATCGCTTCAAGGTGCTCGACGGCCTTATCACAAACTTCCATCTTCCCGAAAGCACGCTTGTTATGCTGGTCTCGGCATTTTCTTCCCGCGAGATAATCCTTAACGCTTACAGTGAAGCCGTAAAAGAAAAATACAGATTTTTCAGCTTCGGCGACGCCTGCCTGCTTATCAACGGTGTCAATGATGACGCCGGCGAAAGCCGCGATTGACTTTGCCACCGCAAAATTATATAATCTATATTGCAGCGGTGCGTCGGAAAACCGGCGCATCGCTGATTTTTGACCATCCAAAAGGTGATTGTAAATGACCGAAAACGGATATATCCTGCTTGCGGCCGGGGGCATTGCATCGACACTCATCGCGGCCGGAGGTATACTTATCGCTTTAAGGAGCATAAGATCACGCCTGAGGGAGCTTGAACGCCGCTCCGGCGACCCGTCTTCGCTCGCAGCGCGTCAGGATATGCTGATAAACACGGTGGATTCTTCCATGAAAGGGCTGCGCGCCGATATATCGGCCATGTCCATGCAGACCGATCAGAAGCTGGATTTTATGCGCAGAAATATGGAAAGCGCTGTCTTCCAGATGCAGCGTCAAAATGCCGCCCAGCTCGATGATATCCGCCGTACTGTCGATGAAAAGCTGGAGACCACGCTGGAAAAGAACCTGAACCGTTCTTTCGAGCAGGTCAGTCTCAGGCTTGAGCAGGTATACAAAGGCCTCGGAGAAATGCAGGCGCTGGCCTCCGGGGTAGGCGATCTTAAAAAGGTCCTTTCCAACGTAAAGACCCGCGGTATACTGGGTGAGATACAGCTTGGTGCCATCCTCGACCAGATACTTTCTCCTGAGCAGTATTCGACCAATGTGGCCGTCAAAAAGGGCAGCCAGGCAAATGTCGAGTTTGCCGTAAAGCTGCCGGGAAGCGACGGCGGAAGCGTCTGGCTGCCGATAGATTCAAAGTTTCCGCTGGACTGTTACAGCGATCTTCTCTCGGCCTATGACACAGGCGACCAGGCTAATGTGGAGGCCGCGTCTAAAGAGCTCAGAGAGCGTATACGGCGGTTTGCGAAGGATATACACACTAAATATATCTCGCCGCCCGAAACGACCGATTTTGCCATCATGTTCCTGCCATCCGAGGGACTGTATGCCGAGGCGGTCCGCATCGGCATGGTGGAATCGCTCCAACAGGAGTTTAAAGTCTGTATCGCCGGGCCGACCACCATGGGCGCGCTGCTCAACAGCCTTCAGATGGGCTTCCGGACATTGGCGATACAGAGACGCTCCAGCGAGGTATGGAATATTTTAAATGCCGTCAAGCGCGAGTTCGATTCCTTCGGCTCGGTGCTCGAATCGACACAGAAGAGGATATTGCAGGCCAATGACGAGCTCGACAGGCTCGTCGGTGTTCGCACACGAAAAATACAGAATACGCTGCGCAGTGTGCAGAGCTTCCCGGAGGAAGAAGCCGGGCTGCATTCTGCCGAGGAGGAAAATGATGTTTAAAGTTATATCGACCGAAGGTCAGGCACGCCTTGGGCTTTACGATACGCCGCACGGGCAGATAAAGACGCCGATCTTTATGAATGTCGGAACACAGGCCGCGATAAAGGGCGCGCTTTCGGCATTTGATTTGAAGGACATCGGCTGTCAGGTGCTTCTCTGCAACACCTATCATCTTCATCTTCGCCCCGGGGACAATATCGTCCACGGCTTTGGCGGCCTTCATTCCTTTTCGGGATGGGATGGGCCAATCCTGACAGACAGCGGCGGATTCCAGGTCTTTTCGCTTGCCAAGCTGCGTAATATAAAAGAAGAAGGCGTTACCTTTAACGCGCACACCGACGGACACAGGGTATTCATGGGACCGGAAGAGAGCATGAAGATCCAGTGGGGGCTCGGTTCCGATATCGCAATGGCATTTGACGAGTGTATCGAGAACCCTTCGCCCTATGAGTATGTCAAGAGATCGGTCCAGCGGACATATCGCTGGCTCGAACGATGCAAGAAGGCCCTTGCCGAGCTTCAGAAGCGCGAGGACACGGTGAATCCCGGCCAGGTGCTTTGGGGCATAAATCAGGGCGGCACCTATCATGATCTCAGGGTAGACCACATGAAGAGGATAGCCGAGCTTGATCTTCCCGGATATGCCATCGGCGGACTTGCCGTCGGCGAAACGGCGGAAGAGATGTATTCCATCATCGAATCGGTGATACCGGAAATGCCGTCGGATAAGCCGAGATATCTTATGGGGGTCGGCACTCCGACCAATATCCTTGAGGCGGTAGCGCGCGGGGTCGACTTCTTCGACTGTGTTATGCCGGCGCGCAATGCCCGCCATGGACACCTTTTTACATCACAGGGTATAATCAATATCAACAATGCCAAATACGCCGATGACAAGGCGCCGATCGACGAGAATTGCAGCTGCCCCGTTTGTTCTCATTTCTCAAGAGGGTATATACGCCACCTGATACGTTCTGGAGAGATGCTTGGTATGAGGCTGGCCGTCATGCATAACCTTTATTTCTACAATGATCTTATGCGCCGGATAAGAGAACATCTTGAAAACGGCACTTTCACTCAATTTAAAAATGAACAGGTCGAAAAATTATCCCGGCGTATCTAAATAGCTATTGTTTTTTTATATCCAAACATCTATAATAGTTAGTATCATTGATTAGGAGGATCACCAAATGCCTGCAGGTGCAAGTGGACTTATTCTTTGGATAGTAGTAATGGGAGTTCTGTTTTATCTAATGGTATACAGACCTCAGAAGAAGCAGGAGAAGGCGGCCCGTATTCTCAGAAACAGCATCGCCCCCGGCGACATTATCGAGACTATCGGCGGCTTTACCGGCCGTGTGCTCAGCGTCAAGGATGATGACGTCGTATTCGAGACCGGTTCCGACAGGATCAAGCTGGTAATCAAGAAGTGGGCTGTTCGATATAGGCAGCCTGCCGAGGCAGCAGCCGACGGATCCGCAAAGACCGAAGAAAACAAATAAACGGCGCAGCTGTCCCGCCGGTAATTACAGCAAGGACCTCCTGCATATATATTTTCATGTATATATGCAGGAGGTTTTGTTATGAAAAAAGCGATATCATATATCAGCCGTCTTTTCGGCGGAAGTTTAAGGCCTGTATTGGCCGTGATATGCGGATACGCGGCGATCTGCGGCATGTGCGGCATTTTTTCGCGTCTGGTACTTTCGGGTGTGATACCATATGAGTACATCACCGCATATTCCGCGGCATCGGAATTTTTCGGCGTAGCCGCAGCGGCGGTCATCTTCGGCAGGCGGAGGGGAAAGATAATTTTCAACGCTGTCCTCACATGGGCCGTCATGATGGCTGGGATCATGGTATTGGGGGCTGTGTTTTTCGAAGGAGGGCTCGATCCGCGCTCAGCGATCTTTATTTCGGCGGCCGCTCTGTCCGGGTCGCTGTCCGGCTGCATCTTATCCAATTTGAGGTAACGCCGGTATGCGAACATTGTTCATACGGCGGCGTACGCTGGTTCTGGCGGCAATTTTGACTTTGTCTTTGACGTCGGGTATAATCATCATATATTCCTGCCTCAATGGGCTGCGGGATCAAACGGCGTCATCATTCCATAACATACTGACGCCGTCGGCCATCATCGACGCGGGACATGGCGGCGCCGACGGAGGCGCGGTCGGTTTTCGGGGAATAGCTGAAGCCCCGATAAATCTGAGCATATCGCAGAAAACAAGGGACATATTGGGCTTTCTGGGGATCAGGTCGATCATGACCCGGGAAAGTGATGACTCGCTGGACTACAGCGATGATAACACCATACGTCAAAATAAAACAGCCGACCTCAAAGCCAGACTTCAGATAGCCGAAAACAACCCCGGGTGCGATTTTCTCAGCATACATCTCAATAAGTTCTCGCAGGAAAAATATTATGGGGCGCAGGTCTTTTTTTCGCCTAATGACCAGGGCTCGCAGACCCTTGCCGCGGCCATACAGGAAAAGCTGCGCGATGTTCTCGACAACGGAAACGACAGGCGGGCAAGACTGTCGCCGCAGTCGGTGTTCCTGATGGAAAAGATCCGTTCTCCCGCTGTAACGATAGAATGTGGCTTTCTTTCCAATGAAAGGGAAGCCGAGCTTTTGGCCTTGCCGCAGTACCAGACCAAAATAGCTATTTCGATATGCTGCGGCTATATAGATTATCTTGAAATGAGTGATACTTAAAATGCCGGCAAAAAAGAAAACTGTTTTCATGTGCTCCGAATGTGGGTATGATTCGCCCAAATGGGTGGGAAGGTGTCCTTCCTGCGGGGCATGGAACACAATGGTCGAAGAGGTCGTTGCTCCACAGTCTAAAAAGGCCGGGACCTTCGAACTCAACGGAAGCTATGCGAGCAAGCCTGTCAGATTATCCGATATTCGTCAGGATAGGGAGGAAAGGATCACGACGGGAAGCGGAGAGCTCGACCGTGTTCTTGGCGGAGGCATTGTAAAGGGTTCTCTGGTCCTGATAAGCGGTGAGCCGGGAATAGGGAAATCAACATTGCTTCTTCAGACCTGCCAAAATCTCTGCAAAGAGCGCAGTGTGCTTTATGTCACAGGCGAGGAATCGCTCACTCAGATAAAAATGAGGGCCGACCGTCTCTCGGTCGACAGAAGCAGCCTTTATATCCTTCCGGAGACCAATATGGACAGCATAATGGCCCAGATCGAGAATACTCATCCGGATTTTGTTTTTGTCGATTCCATACAGACGATGTATAGCGAGGATATCGGTTCTGTTCCCGGCAGTGTCGGCCAGGTGCGTGAATGCACGGTCAGGCTCATGCAGTTTGCCAAAAACAGCGGTGTCCCTGTCGTCCTCGTCGGTCATATAAATAAAGACGGCAATATTGCCGGGCCCAAAATACTCGAGCATATGGTCGATACGGTCCTTACCTTTGAGGGGGAACGACACAACTCTTATCGTATGCTCAGGGCTTCTAAAAACCGTTTTGGATCGACCAACGAGATCGGCGTTTTTGAAATGACGGGGGATGGGCTTATCGACATACCAAATCCTTCGGCTGCACTGCTTTCCGGACGTCCGGAGGACGCCTGCGGAAGCTGTGTCGTTGCTACGATAGAGGGTTCAAGGCCACTTCTTTCCGAAATACAGGGGCTTGTCACAAAATCGGCTTACGGTTCGGCAAGGAGGACCTCTGCCGGAATAGATTACAACCGCACGGTCCTGCTGCTTGCCATACTTGAAAAACGTGCCGGGCTCATGCTGGGCGCATTTGACGCGTATGTAAATGTCGTCGGCGGACTTGCCCTTGACGAGCCTGCGGTCGATATCGGGGTCATGCTGGCTATCGTATCGAGCTATCTTGACCGGCCTGTTCGTCACGATCTTGCTGTATTCGGAGAGGTCGGCCTTTCGGGCGAGCTCCGCGCCGTGAGCGGCGCGTCTCAGCGTATAAATGAGCTTTCGCGTCTGGGCTTCAAATATTGCATTTTACCCAGTTCGTGCATGGAGGGACTTAAAAATACAGGGGATATAACACTTTATCCGGTTTCAAATATAAAGGAAGCCATTCATATCTGCTTCGATCAAAATAAATAGGTGATATCGCTTCTAAGCGGAGAAGACAAATAATTTTGTCCTCTCCGCTTTCGCATATTTGGCTCTGAAAAACCAACACTACAAAGGCGTTCAAAATGAAGCAGTGAAGAGGGGAGGTTCGGCATATCAAAAAGGTCATAGCTTTGTCGGCAACCCTGCTTATTATCTCCGGTATGTATTTCAAAAGTCCATATTATGAAAGCTCAAAGATCAAAGACGCCGAGGCCGTCATTGTCGATACATCGTCAATAACCGATTATATAAATCTCAAAGGCAATGTAATTGAACTCGACAGGCGAGAGCTTTTCCCGAAATATATGTCCCGAATACTTACTGTTCATGTGTCGCAGGGCCAATACGTTCATCGAGGAGATATCCTTATGACCCTTGAAACGGCCGATGAAAATATATCTGCCCAAGTATTTTACTCTGAGATACGTTCAAGGTTGGAAAGCGGCGCCGAGCCACCGGGCTCGGATGACCTGCGGGTCAGCAGCGCCCTGGATGTGCCGGCAGGGATTGAATATTACATCATCAGCCCCATTGAAGGAACGGTAATGGATATATATTGCGGCGAAGACGATCATGTTTCCGGGATATTGCCGTGCATAGCCGTTTCCGATATGAGAAAGCTTGGGGTCAAGGCCAAGATAACAGAGGCCAACGCCGCAAAAATAAGTGCCGGAATGGAGTGCAGCATAACCGTTCCCGCGCTTGATGATAAAAGATGTAAAGGATATATATCGGCTGTCTCGCCGTACGCGTCGGCCGCATCGCTTCTTGAACAGGATAAAGACGTCACATGCGATGTGACCGCAGACATAACGTCGAAGGACGCCGGTATCATACCCGGGTACTCTGCCGAGCTGAAGATCGTCACGGGTACCGACAGCGGAAGGATCGTGCTGCCATATGACTGCGTGTCCCAGGACAGCACAGGTGAATGCGTTTTTATCGCCGACAGCTCGACCGGCATACTGTCCAAAGAGTATATAACAACAGGCAGGGAGCTTGCAGAGGGATTCGAAGTGACCTCCGGGGTCAATACGGGCGATATCGTTATAAGATATCCCGAAAAATACAGTGCAGGGGAGCGTGTGAAAATAGGGTGAGACCGAGAGATGTATTTTCATTGTCTTTTAAAAATATAGTGCTTGGCGGCAGAAAAAATCTCCTGTCGATCGTTGCCATTGCCGTAGGTATCTTTTCCTTGTGCTTTATATCTGGGCTCGGCGACGCTGCCGCAGAGGATATCCGGCAGCGCGTAAGCCAGATCGGATTAGGTGGAATAACGATATACCCGAAAACGTCTGAAAAATATCAAATAACGGATGATATTCTGAATAACATAAAAGCACGGAAAGAGATCAGGGCAGCGACACCCTTTATATACAGCGCGGCTTCGCTGCGATGCGACCATAGCAAAAGTGAAAAGACGGCCGTTTTTGGCGTCGACAGCGATATAGACGATGTATTTTCAATGGAGCTTATGTATGGGTCCTATTTCAGCATGCCTCAGGTGGCTTCCGGTGAGAAAAGCATGATAATAGATGATACTTTGGCACAAAAATTATATTCCCGTGACAACATCATAGGAAAACACCTGACGATGAGTATCGACGGCGTTTCCGGCGATTTCGTTGTTTCAGGGATCATAAGATCCCAGAAAAAAGGCCTTGAAAGCCTGATACAGATAGATATCCCGACAATAGTTTATATTCCGTATACGACATTGAATGAAATGACAGGACACAGCAGCATCGACAAGGTGGCTGTAAGCTGCACAAACAATAGTCAAGAAAATAACATTGCTGATTCTATAATCCGTGAACTGCATTTTGACACCGGAGAGAAATTTGCATACGAGAACCTTAATGAGTATATTTCCGGTTTTACAGAGATCGTTGATATCGTTAAACTCTTTATAAATACTGTAGCCTCGATAGCGCTGTGCGTCGGATGCCTGGGCGTAATGAACAGCAGATATTATTCGGTCGAATCACGCAGGACCGAGATCGGTATATGTATGGCCCTTGGAGAAAGCCGCAAAAGTCTGCTCACAAGATTCCTCACAGAATCAATCATTGTATGTATTGTCGGCGGCGTCATCGGAATCGCGATGACCCAGGCATCCGTGTGGATGCTGAATGGCATCGGAATAAATATCGACGGTATTCCGAAAAGCTCTTTGATAAAAAGTGCGGCAGCATCAATAACGTGCGGTGTGATCTGTGGTGTTTTGCCGGCTATCAAGGCATCGAGCCTTGAGCCCGTAGATGTTATCAATAATAAGTAAAGGGCCTGATAATAAGGCCCAAAAACCGA
>CAKUAK010000111.1 GCA_934636325.1 uncultured Eubacteriales bacterium | reverse complement strand
CTCCCTTTACACAAGGGAGGCTTTTGAAATGCTTTTTATTTGCTCAGCAGCTCGACGGCCTTTGCCAGCTGGAGATCGTTGACCGACGTCAGGCGGGACATCGAGGTCAGCGCCGAGTTTATCATGTTGACCGTCTGGGCGTTGACATAGGTCATCGGTTCGAGGCCCATATCGGTCCGGAAGCTGTTGACGGCCGCCATCATCTCGCGGTCGAAGCTGCTGTGTGTACCGTTATCATCCATATATCCTATGGCCCGCAGGGCGGCAAGAAGATCGCTTGCGTTTAGGCCCTTGGCGCCGATCGACAGCTGGCGGAAGGACAGCTTGCGGCAGGCGGCCGCCGGGTGTGCCGCAACGGTATTTTCGACAACATAGTCGGGTGTCAGGCCGACCCCCTCGTAATCGACGCCCGAGGGCGGGACGAGCTGCACCGTCGTCAGCACGGCGGCCGCGCCGTCCTCAAATACGACATGGTTCTGGCCCCTCGCCTTGCCATAGGTCGTCTGGCCGACCGTGACGGCATAGCCGAGGTCGTGGAGGGCAGAGGTCATTATCTCCGATGCCGACGCGCTGCCGCCGTCGCAGAGTATGACGATGCCTTTTTCAAGGCGCAGGCCGCGTCCCGTCGAGACATAGCTGCTCTCGCGGCCGTCGCGGGTGCGCAGGGTGAAGTATGTTTTGCCGTCGTCGGGGATCAGCTTGTTGATGAAGTTCATGACCATATTGATCTCGCCGCCCGGGTTGCCGCGCAGATCGAGGACGAGGCCGCGGCTGCCCGCCTCCTTCATGGCCGATACGGCGTCGGAGAAGAGCATATAGGTATAGGCGTCGTCAAAGCGGGATATCTTGATGTAATAGAGGTCGTTCCCAAGGCCGCGGGAGACGAGGTTGGGGGTCGTGACGGCAGATCTTGTCATCTCGAAGGTCAGGGCCGTTCCGGCTCGGTCGACCGAAAGGGTGATCTTCTCGCCTTCTGCGCCGCGCAGCAGCTCGGCCGTCTGCTCAAGGGTAGAGGCCGTGACATCATTGCCGTTGATCTGTGTCAGAATATCGCCGGGCAGGAGGCCTGTTTTGGCCGCCGGGCCATAGGGGCTTATCTCCGACACCATGGTGTGCAGCCCCTCTTTAGAGAGGGTGACGCCTATGCCGGCATAGCTGTCGACCGACGGGAAGGCCGTGTCATAGCCGCCGGCGGGGACATAGGTCGAGTGGGGATCATAGCTCGACAGTATGGAATCCATCAGCAGATCGAAGCTCTCGGGGTCGCGGCGGAACATTTCCTCAAGGCCGCGGCGAAGGACATCCTCTCCGCCGTAATCGAGACCCTTCTGCTCGATGAAGGCGATGACCTGATCCATGCGGGCCATGTCCTCCTGGGGCGTCAGGGCCAGCGCCGTGGGACAGATGGCGATGATGACCGAGATGACGCATAACAGCGAGACCAGTCTGCGTTTCATTTTATCTCTCCTTTTCTTATCTTGAAATATCGTATTATTGTGGAAAAAGCCTGACACGCGGTCAGGCTTTTTCAGCGCCGCAGCTGCGGCGGCAGATGCTTACATATGGTCGGGGGCCTTTACGCCGAGGGCGTCAAGGGTATTGCGGATGACCTGGGCCACACAGTTGACAAGATAGATTCGGGCGTCGCGCAGCTCGGGGGTGGCGGCCTCCTTGATGCGGCAGACGGTATAGAAGTGATGGAAGGCCGTGGCGCACTCGGAGGCATAGCGGTTGAGGCGCGAGGGATCGCGGGAATCGGCGGCCAGGCGGATCTCCTCGGGCAGGCGGGAGAGCTGGCGGATCAGTTCGATCTCGGCGGGGTCGGTCAGCAGCTCGAGCCGGACCTTCTCGGGCTGTGTGTTTATGCCGTCCTGGGCCAGCGCCTTCATGATGCTCTTGCACCTTGCGTGGGCGTACTGGACATAATATACCGGATTCTCGCTGTCCTGACGGACGGCGAGGTCGAGGTCGAAGTCGAGGGCGCTGTCATAGGCGCGGGAGTTGAAGAAATAGCGTGCCGAATCGACGGGGATATCGTCAAGCAGGTCGGAAAGGGCGATGGCCTTGCCGGTGCGCTTGGACATGCGGACGACCTGGCCGTCCTGCATGAGGCGGACAAGCTGCATGAGCACGACCTCAAGCCTGTGCTCGCCGTCGAGGCCGAGGGCGTCGAGAGCGCCCTTGAGGCGGGCGACGTGGCCGTGATGGTCGGCGCCCCAGATATTGATGGCGACGTCATATCCGCGCTCCTCCAGCTTGTTGCGGTGATAGGCGATATCGGCGGCGAAATAGGTATAGAAGCCGTTGCCGCGGCGCAGGACGTCGTCCTTGAGCTCCAGCTTTTCGATCTGCTCTTCGGTCTTGCCCTGGGCGGTATATACGTCGTGGAGTATCTTGGAGGTGCGCAGCCAAAGCGCGCCTTCGTTTTCATAGGTGAAGCCCTTTTCGGTCAGCTTGGCCACCGTATCTTCGATATAGCCCTTGTGCAGAGTGCTCTCGAAGAACCAGTTGTCGTATTCGATGCCATAGCGCAGAAGGTCGGCCTTCATCTTGGGGATGTTGACGGCAAGGCCGTATTCGGCAAGGGCGTTGAGGCGCTCGTCCTCGGGGGCGTCCTTGAGGCCGTCGCCGTGCTCTTTGATATAATTTGCGGCAAGGGCCTTTATGTCGTCGCCGTGATAGCCGTCCTCGGGGAACTCATAGGCATCCTCGCCATAGATCTGCTGCATGAAGCGGGCCTGTATCGAATGGGCGAACTTGTCGATCTGGTTGCCGGCGTCGTTGACATAGAACTCGCGGGTGACAGTGTGGCCGGAGCGGGAGAGGACCTCGGCGAGGGTATCGCCCAGAACGCCGCCGCGGGCGTTGCCCATGTGCATCGGGCCGGTGGGGTTGGCCGATACGAACTCGACCATGATCTTCTGGGGATCGGGGCGGGTGCTGCGGCCGTAATCATCCTTTTCGCTGCCGATGGCCTCAAGCACGCTCTCATACCAGCTGTGGCCGAGGCGCAGGTTGATGAAGCCGGGGGCGGCGTATTCTATCGAGGAAAAATGGGTGCCCGAAAGATCGGCGTTTTCGCAGATGGCCTGGGCCGTCTTGATGGGGGCGCAGCGCAGCGCGCGGGCGCTCTGCATGGCGAAGGAAGAGGCATAATCGCCGTTTTTGGGATCCTTGGGGACCTCGACGGTCGGCGCGGGGATGCTGTCTGAGGCGGGCAGAAGGCCCTTCTCGCAGGCCGTGCGGTATCCCTGCATGATGATATTGGAGGCTTCGTTAACAGCCTGCTGGGTGGCGTTCATATTTCGGATTCCTTTCGAATTGTGATTTTTGACTTTGGTATTTAAAGGCTGACCGTCCCGCCCGGCTGAAGGGGAAGGGGACGCACGTCGATGGTCAGGCTGTTGGAGCTGAGATGGGCGTGCTGGAACTCGATGTCATAGTCGACATGGATGCGGCCGCCGTCGTCGGTCAGGCTGCTGTCGATCGAACGGGTGGCGACGGCAATGGTTATGCCGCCGTATTCGGTGTTGTAAAGGCCCATGTGCCTGACGTCGGGGCGGAAGGAGAGAAGGGAGGGATATTTGCCCGAGCGGGTGACCGTCACGCCCTGCCCGTCTCCGCTTATCTTGACTGTGGTGCGGGTGTCCTCGAAGCCGGTGACCTCGCTTTCGTCATAGACCAGATAGTAATTGTCGGCCTTGCGGTAAAAGCGCCCCTCGGTGGTAAGGGTGACCTCATCGGTCCCGGGGTCGTCCATGCTCTGGAGGCCCTGGATGGATATCAAAACATCTTTTTTCATGGCTGTGGTGCTGCCTTTCGGTGACGCGGGGGGGATTATCCCCCGCGCGCGTATTCTTCAAAGGATTATATCACAGAAATGTAGAAAAGTAAAACATTTAGATGGCGTTAAATGTGCGCTGTAACGGGAAAAATGGGCTTTCGCTTTTGCCGGAAGTATGTTATTCTTATTAAGAATGGTTTGTTTGGAGTTTTGCCCGGCGCTGGTTGGGGGCCGATCAAGCTGCGTTCAAATATGGCCGATGCGGTGAGTGAACTGCTTTCCAGATAAATCAAAATTTTCATCAGAAGGAGAGAACTCATGAAAATCAATTTTACCGAGACCGTCATCAGAGATGGCAACCAATCCCTGATAGCCACCCGTATGCCTATCAAGGATTTCGAGCCTATCCTTGACACCATGGATCAGGCCGGCTATTACTCCATCGAGTGCTGGGGCGGAGCCACCTTCGATTCCTGTCTCAGATACCTCAACGAGGATCCCTGGGAGAGACTGCGCACCATCAGAAAGCACTGTAAGAACACCAAGCTTCAGATGCTTCTGAGAGGTCAGAATATCCTCGGCTATAAGCATTATCCCGACGATGTCGTAAGGGCCTTCGTTCGCAAGAGCGTCGAGAACGGCATCGACATCATCCGCATCTTCGACGCCCTCAACGACCTGCGCAACATCGAGGTCGCCGTCGACGAGGCCATCAAGGCCGGCGCCCATGTTCAGGGCACACTTTGCTATACAACCAGCCCCATCCACAACATAGACATGTTCGTCCAGCTGAGCCGCGACCTTGAAAAGATGGGCGTCCACTCGATCTGCATCAAGGATATGGCCGGAATCATGACCCCCAAGGTCTCCTATGAGCTGACAAAGGCTGTCAAGGCCGCTGTGAAGATCCCCGTAGTCATTCACACCCACGCCACCACAGGCCTCGGCTCGATGACCCTTCTGAAGGCTGTCGAGGCCGGTGCCGACACCATCGACACCGCCATCGCCTGCTTCAGCGGCGGCACATCCCAGCCCCCCACGGAGTCTCTCCATTATACCCTTAAGGAAATGGGATACGAGTCGGGTCTTGACGAGCAGAAGCTCAAGGAGATCAACGACTTCTTCAAGCCCATCAAGGCAGAGGCCATCAAGACCGGCCTGCTCAACCCCATCGTTATGAACACAGAGACCGACGCCCTTGTATATCAGGTCCCCGGCGGAATGCTCTCCAACCTCGTCGCCCAGCTGACGGCCCAGAAGGCCCTCGACAGGCTGCCCGAGGTTCTGGCGGAGGTACCCCGCGTAAGGGCTGACCTCGGTTATCCCCCGCTGGTAACTCCTTCCTCCCAGATGGTCGGCGTCCAGGCCGCGACCAACGTCCTTGTCGGCGAGAGGTATAAGAATGTCTCTAAGGAGATCAAGGCCTATCTCCACGGCGAATACGGCCGCGCACCCGGCCAGGTCAACGAGGAGCTGCGCAAGAAGGTCCTCGGTGACGAGCCTGTCGTCGAGTGCCGCTATGCCGACCTGCTCAAGCCCGGCCTCGAGGCCGCAAAGGCAGAGATCGGCGATCTTGCAAAGTGCGAAGAGGATGTCCTTTCCTATGTCGCCTTCCCGCAGATAGCCGAAAAGTTCCTTGCCAACAGGGCCGAAAAAGAAAAGAACACCGTTAAGTACACCATCGAAAAGGCATAGGAGGGGTTTGCATGAAGATCGGAATACCTGAGACCCTCGGCTATTCTGTTCTCGGTCTTGCCGTCGTCTTTCTGATGCTCATCATCCTGATGGCCATCATTAAAGTCATGGGAAAGGTCCTTGAAGAGAAGAAAGCACCCGCCGCCCCCAAGGCCGCGGCAGCGCCCACGCCTGCCGCCGCTCCCGCCGTTCCCAAGGCTGTCGCCCCCGGTTCGGCCGGAAGCATCGACCTCCATTCGGTCGAGCCCAAAACAGCGGCTATGATAATGGCCATCGTGGCCGACGAGCTTGGCGCGCCGATAAACGAGCTGCGCTTTATCAGCATCAGAGAAATATAATCAGAGGTGTTACATATGAAATATAAAGTTACCCTTAACGGTACTACCTATGAGGTAGAGGTCGAGCGCGGCCAGGCTATGCTCATCGACGAATATCAGGCCGTTGCACCCGCGGCACCCGCCCCGGCGGCCGCTCCCGCTCCTGCTGCCGCAGCTCCCGCAGCTCCCGCAGCAGCCCCTGCCCCCGCACCCGCAGCTGCTCCGGCTGCACCTGCCGCCGTTGCCGCCGGCGAGGTCATTGCCTCCCCGATGCCCGGCGTCATCATCGCCGTCAAGGTATCCGAGGGCCAGGCCGTCAAGAAGGGCGAGATCCTCTGCATCCTCGAAGCCATGAAGATGGAGAACGAGATCGTCGCGCCTCATGACGCCACCGTCGCTCAGGTCGTCACAACCAAGGGAGCTAACGTTGATACCGGCGCAGCTCTTGTCGTCCTGAAATAAGGAGGGCGTCACATGAGTGTTGTTGTTGATACCATGTCCAGCATATGGGCCAGTTCCGGCTTTGCCGGTCTGTTCGATGACCCCAGGCAGCTGATAATGATAATCGTCGCCTGCGGCCTGCTCTATCTGGGCATCGTAAAGAAATTCGAGCCCCTGCTGCTGGTCGGCATCGCCTTCGGCATGCTGCTGACCAACCTGCCGGGCGCAAACGTATACCATCCTGAGCTGTGGGACGAGGTCATGAATCATACCAAGACCTTCGCCGACGTTTTTGCCGAAGGCGGATTTCTTGATATCCTCTATATCGGCGTAAAGGCCGGTATATATCCGTCCCTCATCTTCCTGGGCGTCGGCGCCATGACCGACTTCGGTCCGCTGATCGCCAACCCCAAGAGCCTGCTGCTCGGCGCTGCCGCCCAGCTGGGCATCTACTGCGCCTTCCTGCTGGCCGTCGTCCTCGGCTTCACCGGTCCCCAGGCGGCCTCGATCGGCATCATCGGCGGCGCCGACGGCCCGACGGCCATCCTGCTGACCTCCCGTCTTGCCCCCGAGCTGCTGGGTGCGATAGCCATCGCGGCCTATTCATACATGGCCCTGATCCCGCTGATCCAGCCCCCTCTTATGCGTCTCGTCACGACCCAGAAGGAGAGAGAGACCAAGATGGATCAGCTTCGCACGGTCTCCAAGAAAGAGAAGATCGTGTTCCCCATCGTCGTCACCATCTTCGTTATCCTGCTGCTGCCCGATACAGCCCCGCTGATCGGCTGCCTTATGCTGGGCAACCTCTTTAAAGAGTGCGGCGTTGTCGACCGTCTGTCCGATACCGCACAGAACGCCCTGATGAACATCGTCACGATATTCCTCGGCCTCAGCGTCGGCGCAACGACGGTGGCAGGCCGCTTCCTGACATGGTCGACCATAAAGATCGTCGTTCTGGGATTGCTGGCCTTCAGCTTCTCGACGGTCGGCGGACTGCTGCTCGGCAAGCTTATGTATAAGCTGACCGGCGGCAAGGTCAACCCCCTCATCGGCTCGGCCGGCGTTTCTGCCGTCCCCATGGCCGCCCGCGTTTCGCAGGTCGAGGGCCAGAAGGCCAATCCGTCGAACTTCCTGCTGATGCACGCCATGGGCCCCAATGTGGCCGGCGTTATCGGCTCGGCTGTCGCGGCCGGCTTCCTTCTGACCATCTTCAGGTAAGATACAGCTGATATCTCAAAGCCCCGGAGCATACCGCTCCGGGGCTTTTCCATGTCTTTCGGCATATCTTTTTTATATTTATTTACGCATCGGGCGGCGCGTGATATAATGGTGTCACATTCAGCCCGCAGGGGCCGAGGGAAGGACGGATCATATGGAATACAGGGCCGAGGCCGTGTATAAGGAAGAGGACATCATGGGCTTTATGAAGGCCTATACCTTTAAAGACGAAAAGCTGCGGGGCATGGCAAAGATCTCGCGGTTATGCTCCCGCGCCGCCGGTGTCATATTGCTGGCCGCCGCCGCAATAAATACCTATGCCGGGATAAAGGGCGGGGTCAGCGGCGTAAAGGACCTTATCCCCCAGGGGCTCATGCTGCTTGCCGGTGTCCTGCTTCTCTGGCTGCCGGTCGACGATATGGCCGGAAAGCGCACCTGGCGCACATATGAGGGTCAGGGGGCCAGCATTGGCTTCGAGTTTTACCCAGACCACTATGCCGAGACACGTCAAGGCAACAAGCGTCGCCGAAATTACGGCGATGTAAAGGGCATATACGAGGACGACGAGCGCTTTTATCTTTTCATAAGCGAACAGTCGGCCGATATAATCCGCAAGGATAGCTTTACCGAAGGCGATGCCGACGGTTTTCGCGCCTTCATAACCGAAAAGACCGGCCTTGAACCGGTCATAGTCACAAAGGCTTAGGAGGATAATATGAAATTAGCACTCTATTCGCTGCGCCCCTTCGACGAGCAGCTTTATTGCGACGCCGCCGCCGAGAAATACGGCATTGAGTATGTTTACACCAGCAAACCCATAAACGAAGATAATCTCGGCCTTGCTGAAGGCTGCCGGGCAGCCAGCATAAGCCCCACCGATGTCAGGCCCGAGTATATCGAAAGGCTGGCAGAAATGGGGGTAAAGTACCTTGTCTGCCGCAGCATCGGCTATGACCATATACCGCTGGAGCCGGTAAAGCGCCTCGGTATGCGCCTGAGCCACGGAAGCTATCCCCCCGACGCCGTCGCCAACTATGCCATCATGCTCATGATGATGACCCTTCGCAAGATGCCCCAGATAATCAAGCGGGCCGAGGTCCAGGACTACACCCTGCCCGGAAAGATGGGACGAGACATCTCGACCTGCACGGTCGGCGTCATCGGCACGGGCCGTATCGGCCAGACGGTCATCCGCAATCTCCACGCCTTCGGATGCCGCATACTGGCATATGACGTATATCAGACCGATAAGATAAAGGGTATGGCCGAGTATGTCTCTTTCGACGATCTGCTGGCCCGGAGCGACGTCGTAACTCTCCATGTCAACGCGACCGAGAAGAACCGCCACCTTATAAACGCCGATACGATAGCAAAGATGAAGCCGGGGGCAATAGTTATAAATACCGCCCGAGGCACGCTGATTGACCACGACGCCCTTATCGACGCCCTTGAAAACGGCAGGCTTGGAGGCGCGGGCCTCGATGTGCTGGAAAACGAGAACGATGTCTATATGGGCAACCGCGCGGGCGAGGTGCTGACCAACCGCTGGCTGTCTATCCTGCGCAGCTTCCCCAACGTCATAATGACCCCGCATACGGCTTTCTATACCGAAGTGTCGGTCGAGCATATGATCGGCAGCGCCTTTCAGGCCGCCGCCGACTTTGCCGCCGGGCGCGAGAATCCCCTTGAGGTAAAGCTCTGATCTGTTAAAGGAGGAATATAAATGTTCACACAATACAAGATGCGCGCCAAGGAGAAGCTGGGGATGTATTCCCCGACCATCTTCCTCGTCACGCTGATATACAGCGTCATACCCTTCCTGTTCAACAGGGTGTTTGTCGGCGCGACCAATCTGCCCTATACGTCGATCGGTTATTTTTCGAACTTCGACGGCGTCGGGCTGGAATATTATTTCGATAACCTGACAATGGCCCAGACCCTTTACGTCGGCATAGCGTCGGTGCTGATCGGCATCGTATTCCGCCTGCTCGATTACGGGTATACCTTTTACTGCCTCAAGGCCAGCCGCGGCCACGAGGCCGTGACGGCCGATCTTCTCGAGGGCTTCTATCGCCCCGGAAGGGTCATAATCGCCGATATCCTGATGGGCATAAGGATTATGCTCTGGTCGCTGCTCTTCATCATACCGGGCATAATGGCGGCCTATTCATACAGCCAGACCTACCGCATACTGGCCGACGACCCGACGATAGGGGCGAACGAGGCCATCAACCTCAGCCGCGATATGATGAAGGGACACAGGATGGAATATTTCCTGCTTCAGCTCTCCTTCTTCTGGTGGGGTGTCCTGTCGTCGATAACGATGAATATCACGGACATCTACAGTACGCCCTATTCGACGATAACCTTCAGCATGTATTATGACACCATCTCGGCCGGATACGGCTTACAGCACGGCACAGCCGCCCCGCAGGAC
>CAKUAK010000110.1 GCA_934636325.1 uncultured Eubacteriales bacterium | reverse complement strand
GGATAGACCTTCAAACGCTCCTCCGGTTTGGGGACGCCGACCTTTCTCAGGATGTCGACGGATTTTTCAAACACGTCTTTTTTGGATATCCCCGGCTCCTGGAGACGGAACACCTCACCCAGCTGCTTTTCTATTTTGTACACCGGATTGAGCGATGTCATCGGCTCCTGAAATATCATGGATATTTCACGTCCGCGAAGCTTGCGCGCTTCTTCCTTTGTAAGCTCCCCTATCTCATGCCCATCCACTTCCATGTAATCGGCATGAAGCTCGGCTGTATCGGCCAGCAGGCGGATGAGCGACAAAGAGGTGACGGTTTTCCCGCAGCCCGATTCGCCGACAAGGGCCAGCGTCTCGCCCCGGTCAATGTGGAAGGATACACCGTCAACGCTTTTCACAATACCCTCGGGCGTGTGAAACCAGGTGCGAAGATTTTTGACTTCAAGATACTTTTCCATTCGTCTGCACCTACTTTCTCATTTTAGGATCAAAGGCGTCGCGCATGCCGTCGCCTATCCAGTTCATGGCCAATACAGTAAGAGAAATCGCAATTCCGGGAATCGTCGTCAGATGCGGCGCCAGCTGGAGGTAGTTTCTTCCCTGCGAAAGCATGACGCCCCAGTCGGGCGCGGCAGCATCGGCTCCAAGCCCGAGATAAGAAAGGCTCGCCGCGGAAAGTATGGCGCCGCCGATGGCCAGCGTCCCCTGTATGATCAGCGGGCCCAGACAGTTGGGCAGCACATGGACAAAAAGGATTCTGGCGTTGCTGAACCCCGCGACGCGCGCCGACTCCACATATTCGAGCTGCTTGATCTGAAGCACCTGTCCCCGCGTCAGACGGGCGAACCGTGGCCATGACACCAGCGCCAGCGCCAGAATGACGTTTTCCTGACTTGAGCCTAAGGCCGCCATAATGGCAATGGCTATTATCAAAAACGGGAACGACAGCATGATGTCGGTGAAGCGCATCAGGACAGATTCAATGACTCCGCCGAAATATCCGCTGACAAGCCCTATGATAATGCCGGCACAAGCCGAAAAGAAGGTAACGGCCACACCGGTGACCAGCGAGTTTCTTCCCCCGTACAGAAGGCGGCACCATATATCGCGCCCAAGCTCGTCTGTGCCAAGCGCGTGGCCGTTCTGGCCCGGCTTTTGCAGGGTGTTGATGAAGTCCATGTCTATGATCGGGTCATAATCTGTAAAAAGCGGCGCCCCGACACACAGTATCACGATGGCCGCCATGATAAAAACTCCGACCACCGCAATCTTGTTTTTGCGAAAACGGCGTATCACATCGGTCCAGTAGTTGGTCAGCGGCAAAGCCTCCAACCCGATCTCCTCAGTTGCCTTCGATGGCGTCTGTGTATTCATACTGCACCTCCTTTATTTCAGCCGAATCCTGGGGTCAATGCTTGCATAGGCAATATCGACCAGCAGGTTGACGAGCAGATATCCGATACACATGACAAGGGTGATGCCCTGTATCATCGGATAATCTCGTTTGGATATCGAGTTGACGGCAAGGCGTCCGATGCCCGGCCACGAAAAGATCGACTCTGTGACGACGGCGCCGCCAAGCATGCCTCCTATCTCTCCGCCTATGATGGTGATGACCGGTATCATGGCATTTTTCAGGGCATGACCGTAAATGACGCTCTTTTCGCGCAGGCCCTTGCTTCTGGCGTACCGTACATAGTCCTGATTCAGAACATCCAGCATGCTCGAACGTATCATTCTCGTCTGCGTCGCCGCCATGCCAAGGGCGAGGGATGACGCGGGCATGATGATCGCCTTGAAAAAGGGAACGATGCCGTCTGAAAGGGATGTCGCGGCGCTTATGCTTGGCAGCCAGTTCAGCTTGAGCGAGAAAACGATGAGAAGGATAAGGCCGAACCAGAACTTCGGCAGAGAAACGCCGACGGTCGCCAGCGCCGTAGCCGCCGAATCCCAGAAGCTGTTGTGCTTGAGGGCCGCAAGAATGCCCAGCGGAAGCGATACGCACAGAGCCAGTATAATCGAACACAGCGCCAGCCTGCATGTGGCCGGAAGCCGCTCGACGATGCTCTCGAAAACCCCTTTGCCCGTGGCGTAAGACTGCCCGAGGTCTCCTTTTGCGGCGTTTATGATAAAGTCTGCATATCGCACAAGAAATGGCTTGTTAAGCCCCCATTGTTCCTCGACAATGGCTCTCTGCTCGGGGCTGACGTTAGCGTCCTCCGTTCCGAGGATAAGCTGCACAGGATCGCCCGGCGTGATGTAGAGAAGCGAAAAAATCAGGAAGGAAATCACCAATAGCGTTGGAATGGCCTGTAATATCCGTTTAGCGATATAAGTCCACATAAAAAGCTCCTTTTAATGAAACCCCTGCCCATGACGGGCAGGGGCTTGCAGGGTTTTTTCGTATTACATGTTAGTTGTTGACAACACTGACATTTCTCGTGGGATCGCACAGGGGGTGGTATACCGAAGCGTAATCAAAGTCGGTAACGCGCTTGTTTACTCCCATCTGCGCATACTCGAAATATCCGCCGAGATGCGGGGCGTCGTCTGCGAAAAGGACGGCGGCCTGACGAAGAAGGGCCGAACGTGCCTCGTCGTCGACCGTTACCCATGCCTTGTCGAG
This sequence comes from uncultured Eubacteriales bacterium, assembly GCA_934636325.1. GTDB lineage: Bacteria > Bacillota > Clostridia > Oscillospirales > Butyricicoccaceae > RGIG1902. Next base: position 1,203 of record CAKUAK010000110.1, on the reverse strand, counting down.
CAGAGCGTCGACCTCGGGATTGGAATAATTGCAGTTGGGGCTGCACGATTTCTCGTCGGTGTGCATAATACGCAGGCCGCCGTCAAGGTTGGAGTAGCCGCCGATAATATACATCTGAACGTTTCCGTTATCAAGATCGGTGGTATGCGTGGCCCATTCGACCGTCTTTGCCGTGCAGTCCACGCCGATGGCCTTGAACTGCGACGCGATGATGACCGCCAGCTTCTCACGCGCGGCGTCGTTGTTGCCCACCTGAAGATCAAAACTCAGCTTTTTGCCATCCTTGGCCCTTATGCCGTCGGAACCCTTTACCCAGCCGAGCTCGTCGAGCCTCGCCTCTGCGGCGGCGGCGTCATACGAACGCGCAATGGCTTTGGCCGAACCGTCTGTGTCTCCGCCCGGACGCTCGTACGGGATGCAGCTGTATGCACGGACGGCGAGATCAATGCCGGCGTCATTGGCAAATATGGCCTGGATAGCGCCGTCAAAATCAACGGCCATCTGCAGCGCTTTGCGGAGCTCGGGGTCGGTAAAGAGCGGGTCCGCGCAGTTAAAGCCGACCCAGCGGTACGAACCGGTTCCGCTTGCCCGAAGCTCAAGGAAATCGGTGTTTGCAATGTTGACGACCTCGGTCGGAAGTATGGACAGCGAGATATCCACTTCCTTGTTCTGCAGGGCTATCGACGATACCGATTTGTCGGTGATGATCTTGAATACGACCTTGTCAAGCGCCGGCATCTGCCAGAACTCTTCGTTCTTTTCCAGAATGACATGCGTATCGGTCACATGTTCGACAAATTTATAAGCGCCGGAGCCGACAGGCTTATTTTCAAAGTCCCAGTTTTCATCAACGCCCTTTTTGGGGATTATGTAGTTCTGATACATTTTGTATTCAAAAAGAACGTCGATATCGTTTGTGACAAACTGAACCGTGTATTTGTCGATCACATCTATGCTTTTTATCGTCTTTGACAGTTCTGTATATCTTACAGAGCCATGATTGGGATCGAGGTAATACTCATAAGAAAACTTCACGTCTTCGGCCGTTATATTGACCTTTTCATCGCCGAAAAGATCATTTCCGGTCTGCCAGTAGCAATCCTCGCGAATCTTTACCGTCCAGGTCACGCCGTCGTCCGCGCAGCTCCAGCTTTCGGCAAGGTTGGGGGTAAACTCCGATTTTGCATTCATGCCGACCAGCGG
>CAKUAK010000109.1 GCA_934636325.1 uncultured Eubacteriales bacterium | reverse complement strand
GGACGAGTATGCGGAAGCTGCGCACCGATATGCCTTCCCCTTGAGGGGAAGGTGTCGGGCTTGCCCGACGGATGAGGTGTTTCTTGTTGTAGGCACGCGAGCCTGCGGCGCAGTAGGGGCAAAGTGGAGTGGAGAGGAGCCTCCCTTGTGTAAAGGGAGGTGGCAAAAGTGCCCTTTTTTTGCCGGAGGGATTGTTGGCCCACATGGTACGCCCGTGGGGAAGCATTGCAATATATAGGGAAATATGGTATTTTAACGTTGGCGCTGCCGAAAAACGGCGAGCGGTTGGTCCCCTGAACATATAAAAGTCGGGGGCGCTTCTTGTTCCCCGATCTTCATGGAAAGGGGGGCTGGCTAATGATCCCTTATGTTACATTTCAGGACTTGATCCAGATCGGCATATTGGTCGTTGCTGTTATAAGCCTTTTTCAGGCAAAAAAGAAGTAACCGCCCAGCCACCAAGCAAGCGGTTACTTCTATGAAATAATCATTTGGGGGCTAACCGTTCGACCGGCAGCGCCTCTTTTATATCTATATTATATCCAAATCAAGGATGAAAGTCAACCGGCCCCTTGAACCCCATTCAAGAGGCCAATGATATATTGATATAAGTGAGATAGCCGTGATCCGCCGCCCATCCCTTCTTTCTACATAAACCACCCCTTTCTAATGGTAAAATATAGAAAAAAGAGGTGAGAAAAGTGGCATTCATGATCGACCTTAAAGGCGGGCCGAGGCTCAAGTCGATACCCATCGACCGCATTTCGCCCAACCCCGACCAGCCCCGGCGGATATTCGACGAGACCGGCCTTAAGGAGCTGGCCGACAGCATAGCCCAGCTGGGGGTCATAACTCCGCTGACCGTCCGCAGGGCGGGGGATGGGTATCTGCTGATCGCCGGGGAACGCAGGCTTCGGGCCTCGAGGCTGGCCGGGCTGGAGGCTGTGCCCTGCTATATAATCGACGCCGACGACAAAAGCTCGGCCCTCATGGCCCTTGTCGAGAATCTACAGCGCCGCGATCTCGACCCCTTTGAAGAGGCCGAGGGGCTGCGCAGGCTGATCGAAGAGCACGGCATGACCCAGCAGCAGGCCGCCGGGCGGATCGGCAAGACCCAGGCCGCCGTGGCCAACAAGCTGCGCCTTTTGAAGCTCTATCCATCGACGGTGGCCATCCTGCGGCAGAACCGGCTGTCAGAGCGCCACGGCCGCGCCCTTCTGGCCATTTCAGATGAAGAGCTTCAGAATACGGCGGCGCGAAATATGGCGAAAAAGGGCATGACGGTCGCCGCGGCCGAGAAATATATCTCCTCGCTCATCCAGAAAAAGCCGGACAAGCCATCCCCGGTGCGGAAGATACTCCTCCGGGACATCCGCTTTTTCTTAAACAGCGTCGATCACGCCATCGCGTCGGTCAGGGCGGCGGGGATACCGGCCGACTGCACCACCGAGCGGCGGGAGGACGGCACGATCGCCATGACGATAATCATCACCGACCCCAAGCGCAGGGCGGCCGACCCGGCGTCGGGGATGTGAATGTCGAAAAATGTCGACAATATTCGAAAAAAAACACTTGCAATGGTCAGGGTTTTGCTGTATAATAATGGTAGAGAAGAGGCTTGGCCGCCTCCGATCCGGATCAGAGCAGCGTGTGTTTTGCCGAACCCTTTAAGGCAAAACTTCCAATCGTCTCTCTTTTCCCCAAGCCGACCGAGAGGGCGCGGGCTGGGATCCTTCCAACCCCAAGGCACCGGCAATCTACCTGTGACGACAGGATATTATTGTCATATATCCCGCGGCTTTTCGGACAGGCTGTCTGCATGGCGGGCCCCGATGTGCATTTTTTATCGCATGCATATCGGGGCCCGTTTTTTTTATTCCCCACGGGCACGCCCGTGGGGACCCCTTTTAATTAAATAGATTTGCCATGCGCATGTCATGGCAAATCAGTACGCCGGACTTCCGGCGCGGCGCAGAAGCGCCGTTGGGGAGCCT
>CAKUAK010000108.1 GCA_934636325.1 uncultured Eubacteriales bacterium | reverse complement strand
GGGCGCCGCTCCTGGTTTATCAAAGCCCGGAAAGAGCCGTTATTCAAATATGTTTCTATGCTGTACAGGTCTTATTTCGTACCGAAGATCCTGTCGCCGGCATCGCCGAGACCGGGAACGATATAACCGATCTCATTGAGCTTTTCGTCCTGTGCGGCGCAGAAGATGTCAACATCGGGATGCTCTTTCTCTACCCTTGCGATGCCCTCGGGAGCCGCGATGATGCACATCAGCCTGATATGCGTGACGCCGCGCTTTTTGATCTGGGTGATGGCGTCGGAGGCCGAACCTCCGGTGGCCAGCATGGGATCGACAACGATGACCTCGCGCTCCTGAATGTCCTTAGGCAGCTTGCAGTAATACTCCACCGGCTCGAGGGTGCTTTCGTCCCTGTAAAGACCGATATGACCGACCTTTGCGGCGGGGATAAGGGTCAGCATGCCGTCGACCATGCCGAGACCGGCCCTGAGGATAGGAACGATGGCCAGCTTCTTGCCCGACAGCACTCCGCACTTTGCCATGCCCATCGGCGTCTCGATCTCTACCTCTTCAAGGGGCAGGTTGCGTGTTGCCTCATAGCACATCAGCATAGATATTTCGCTTACGATCTCGCGGAATTCCTTAGAGCCGGTATTTTTGTCCCTCAGTATCGAAAGCTTATGCTTGATGAGGGGGTGATCCATGATCTGAGTCTTTCCCATATTTATTTTCTCCTTATATATATAAGTATCCGAACTATTTGTTGTCCTCAAGGGCCATCATCATATCGACCCTTGTCTGATGCCTGCCGCCTTCAAAGGCCGTCGTCAGGAAAATATCGGCTATCTTACAGGCAAGGCCGGGGCCGACCGTGCGCTCACCGATGCAGAGTATATTGGCGTTGTTGTGCTTTCTTGTGGCCTCGGCCGTGAAGCAGTCGGAAACAGCGGCCGCGCGGATGCCATGGACCTTGTTAGCCGCCATCGACATGCCTATGCCCGTTCCGCAGACAAGAATGCCGAGCTCTTCCTCTCCCGATGCGACGGCATCAGCGACCGCCTTTGCGTATACGGGATAATGGCAGGATGCCGTATCATGTGTGCCCTTATCGGCGATCTCATAGCCCTCTTCCTCAAGATGTTTTTTGATGACCTCTTTAAGGCTGAAGCCGGCGTGATCCGAACCTATTGCTATTTTCATTTAAGTTTTTCCTCCCTCATTCTCTCTGCCTGTGTCTTTTTAAGGTAAACAGGCACTATCTCATCGCCGTCGGAAAGGCTGTCGCACTGGGCAAGCTCCCATGCGCAGGCGGCCACGCCGCGGGCATTCTGAACTATATCGGTAAGCGATGCGTTCTTACAGGGGTATTTTTCTGCAAAATCCGGCGCGCCGTCGCCGCAGAGACGCCATGTCGCGCCATAGAGCAGGGCCTTGAGCTCCCGGCCCAGCAGGCAGCCGTCGGGGCATATCCTGAAAAGCTCTCCTCGCTCGCGGCGGAAGAATGCGTAAAAATACTCATCCTCACGGGCCTTTATTATCGAACAGACAAGGCCCTCTTCCATGACCTCGGCCGCGGCGGCCTCGAGGGTCGATATGCCGGCGGCCGGCTTATCCCCCGAAAGGGCAAAGCCCTTGACTGCGGCAACGCCGATCCTTATCCCCGTAAAAGAACCGGGGCCGACAGCAGCGGCGAAGGCGTCGATATCGTGAAAATGAAGTCCTTCCTTTTCAAGCATATCATGGCATAACGGCAGTATCGTCCGGCTGTGGTCGAGCTGTGAATCACGATAGCAGTAGGCGCGCTCGTGTCCGTCCTCAAAAAGAGAGCACGAGGCTATCCTGCCCGATGTATCTATTGCAAGTATCAGCATAGCTCCTCCACGGTTATCCTTCTGGTCTCGTCGTCTATCGTCTCAAAGCTGACCCTGAGGGTCTCCTTCGGCAGCGCGCCCTCTATATTCTCGCTCCACTCGACGACGCACAAAGCGCCGCTGTCGAGATAATCCTGCCACCCGATATCCCACAGCGCTTCCTCGCTGTCGATACGGTACATATCGAAATGGCATACCTTGCGCTTACCGCGATACTCGTTGACGATGGTATATGTCGGGCTCGACACACTGTCGATACACCCCAGCGCCTCGGCAATACCGCGGGTCATGGCTGTTTTTCCGCTTCCCAGACCGCCATACATGGCGATCACCTTATATCCTGCGCTGTTGTGGGCGATCACAGCCCCAAGCGCCTCGGTCTCCTCGGGAGAGCAGGTCGTAAATGTCTGCTTTTCCACGCTTATTTCTCCTTAGGCTTGCCGGATATCCCTTGTCCATCCGGCATACTGAAGGTATTGTACCACTTTTCAAATGGCATTTAAAGGGGCAAAGCCCAAATCGGCTAAAGCTGAGCCATAATTTTTTCGGTCACCCGAAGGCAGATATCCCCCGACTCTCTGACGCAGCGGCTGAACTCTTCGGCACCGCCCTCGATGCCGTCCGATACGGTTTTAAGGGCGACACAGGGCACGCCGCATCTGTCGCAGGTCATGGCGATGGCGGCCAGCTCCATTTCACAGATATCGGCGTCGAACTCGGCGGCAAGACGGCGCTTGGCCTCGGGATCGGCGACAAACTTATCGCCCGAAGCACATGTGACGGCTTTAAGGGACGGCTCGACCTCAAGGGCCCTGGCCACCAGATCCCGCGAAAGAGGGATATACACATCGGGATAATTCATATATCTTCCGACCCGGCAGTTATCAAGGGCCGAGGTGTCGAAGTCATAATGCACGACCCTTTCGACAACGACCGTTCTGGCCAGCTTCATTTCGTCGGTCAGACCTCCGACGACGCCGAAATTAACGACGGCCTCGACGCCGTAATGGGTTATCAGCAGCTGCGTGGCCGCGGCCGCCGCTATCTCCCCCGCGCCGCTGTGTACGACGAAGAGCCTTATCCCATTGACATCGTATTCGTATACCTTAAAGCCGAAGCTGTCGTGCTCGACCAGCGGCGCGCCGTATTTCCCGACCACCGAGTCGATCTCGACGGCAACCATCATGCCGATACGCTTTTTCCTGTCCTCTTTTTTACGCTTCTCGACCTCGGCGGCAAATCCCTCCATCGTAAAGCTGGCGACAGAATCAAGATCGTCGGTCACCTTGTTGAAAAAGCAGTTGGGTATCTCGCCGAGAGCGAGGTTTTTGTTTATACAGGGCGTACATCCCTTATCGTGATTGACCGGGTTCATCGGGCATGCGCGATCCCGGCATGTGCAGTATGTTTTGTTATCTTCCATCGTTATCCCTTCCGCGGCGTCATGAGCATTGCTTATAGAGCCACATGCTCCACGCCTTATAGTATTTTCCCAGCACATGGGTATGGTCAAAGGTGTATTCGGCGTTCAAGCTTCCGTCGGCATCGTCAAAAAGCGGATTGACGTCGATATACGCCAGCCCGTTCTCGTCGGCAATCCCCTTTATGACAGCGTTTATCTCGTTGAGATTTACGTTATTGTATATTGCGTCCTTCTGGCTTCGGGCCGAAGTGACATGCATATTGGCTTCGAGATATATCGCGGCCTTCGGCTGGAGCTCCCGCACCCGCGCGACGACCTCGACCAGCTTTTCGGCTATTTTTGTCCGGTTATACCCCAGCTCGTTTATCCCCAGCATTATAAATATCCGGTCGAAAGAGGCTTTTGACAGCAGGGTCGGCAGATCGACCTTGCCGAGAGATGTGCCGGCCTTTTCGGTCATGACGTTGAAGGAGCTCATGCCGGTGGCGCAGAAATACTCGGCTGTATCCATGCCGGAATACTGCCGCATGCCGACGGTGCGCGAATCGCCGATAAACAGCGTTCCCTTATAAAAGGCGCGCTCGGCCTCTACGGCCTGCGGATCATCGGCCATCGCCATTACATCGGAAAGGGTGAGCAGCACAGCCTCGCCGCTGTCCGTATGTCCGCTGAGTGACCCTTCCTGCTTTTCATTCTGTTCCGCCGGACCTCCGGATATCATCCCAGCTTCGATGCCGACATCGTATTTTCGATCGGCGTGCAGCATGACCGCGCCCTTTGCCTCTTCGTTGTTTTTTCCGATCGGCACACAGGCCGCCGCCAATATCAATATTGCCGCCGCAACAGGCGGCACCAGTCTTTTATACAATTTCCACTTGCCCCTCCAGGCGTTTCACATTTTTTGCCGACAGGCAATGTTATTTAAATATCCTTCATTGAATATACATACATATTATGTTATGCTATATTATAGTTATAGCAAGCAAAATCTGACTGGGAGGAAAATACATGAATCTTGGCAGCGTCATTCTGGTCTTAGAGACCCTAGGCGTCATCGCCTTCGCCTTTTCAGGGGCTATCCTCGCCATAAAAAAATCCATGGATATCCTCGGCGTCGTCGTTCTGGCCGTTACGACCGCTGTGGGAGGCGGAATCATACGCGATGTGATCCTCGGGATAAATCCGCCGATGGCCTTCCGTCACTCCACCCAGACACTTACAGCGGCCGTCGTCGCAGTGATAATCTTTATCGGCGTCGCCTACTGCCAGAGCCGCGGCATACGGAATCTATTCAAAAAGCTCGATATCTTCATGACGGTCTTCGACGCCCTCGGCCTCGCGGCTTTTACCGTCACCGGCGTTTCGATAGCCTACGGCATGAGCACCCGTTACAGCCTTTTCCTCTATATCTTCATCGGCTCTCTAACCGGGGTCGGCGGCGGTGTTCTCCGCGACATCCTCGCCCGGGACACCCCGTATATCTTTGTCCGGCATATATATGCCCTCGCCTCGATCGCCGGTGCGACTGTGTGCAGCCTTTTATGGCTC
>CAKUAK010000107.1 GCA_934636325.1 uncultured Eubacteriales bacterium | reverse complement strand
TAAAGGTCAAATCCCCCGGCCATGCGGCCGGGGGATTCTTACAGGCCGCCCGATATCGGGCGGCCTGTAAGAATCCCCCGGCCGCATGGCCGGGGGATTTGACCTTTAGTTATCCTTTTCGCAGCGGTTCTTGCCGGAGTTCTTGGTGCGCAGCTCCTGAAGCTCCAGGCCAATCATACCGTTGTAAAAATCCAAGATCCGGTAAAAGAGGTCGATTTCTTCCTGCGTGAAGCGTGTCAGCATCATCTTCTGCGAAGCCGTCATCTGCTCGATGTCGTATTTCTCATGGGCGACGGCCAGCCTGCGGCCCTTCTCGGTGGGGTAGATGTGATAGAGGCGATAGTTCTCTTCGCCCCGCTCTTTGTATACACACCCCTTACATTCCAGCTTTGACACCACCTGAGAAATGGCGCTGGGGGTGCGCTGTGTCATCTCGGCCAGCTCTCCCACCGTGATGCCCGGGTTGCCGCAGATGTCGATCATCATATGGGCCTCGGCCATGCTGCTCATCTCGCCCGTGCCGTAGTCGTTGGGCGCGGCGTTGAGGCGGTTGGTCAGGGACACCGCCTTGTAAAATGTATTGGCATTTTTCGAAAGGCGGTCAATGTCAGCCTTTTCCTCGTCGCTCAGCTGTATATCGTCGTCGTTAAGTCTCATGGCCGTTTTCCTCACTCATCCCCGATTTGATTCTATTATAATTAATCGACCATTTATTTGCAAGGTCTATCGGGACTTTAGTCAAGTAAAATTTCTGCGGCAGACAGGGTTTTTAACATCATTTTACCGCAAAAAGGCAGCCCGGTGCAGACCCGGACTGCCTTATTTATCTCAGTGGAGCTTCAAGCGCCGGGGATAAAGCCGCGGCGCGCAATGCCCCGCGGTCACTCGAGCAGCTTCCCGTGATCTCTGCCCGCATAGATCACACGGGCGACGGTCACCAGCTTTTTCTCCTCGTCGACCCAATAAAACATAAGATAATTCTGCACCGGCAGCTTCCGATACTCGTGCTTCAGGGGCCGTATGGGCATATGGGCGGGGTTGGCATAGGGAAAGGCCGGTATGCGTTCAGCCGCCTCGATCAGCGATACGGCCAGCCGGTCGGCGGCCGCCGGATTATTGAGCTCTCTGCTGATATACCGCACGATGTCGATCATACCCTGACGAGCGGCAGGCAGATATTCCAGATCATACACCCGGCTCGTCGCCTCCTACAGCATCTCTCATGGCCTTGAGCACATCCTTGGAAGAGTACCTTTTGTCGGTCATTTCGGCCTCCTGCTCGGCTTCGCGCAGCTTGAAATATACCTCGCTCTCGAACTGAAGGTTTTCATATGCCTCCATGCTCAAAACCACCATGTCGCCATACCCGTTTTTGGTAAGGAAAACCGGCTTTGCCGTTTCGTGGACGGTTTTGGAAATATCGGCGAAATTGTTCCGCAGATCCGAAACAGGTCTTATCATTTTCATATCATCGACCTCCTATGTGATATTTTAGCATAATTACGCTAAAATATCAATCGGCATACTCAAATATCCACCAAAAACTTTATGGAATATATAAATCCGCCCGCGACGACCGCGGGCGGCTTTGCAGAAGCAGTATTTATGACGTTTGGCCGGTAGTACCCAAATCGTGGTGATCCTCTACTCGACCGTGAACGGCGTATGCTCGGTATGATCGTACCGCATGACGTCGCCCGCGCGCTCCATGCCGAGCTTTTCATAAAAGGGCATGGCCTTACTGTTGGCCACGAGGTATAGGGCGATATCCTTTTCGCCTCCGGCCCTTTCGAGGGCCGCGCGCATAAGGGCGCGGCCGATGCCCCGGCCTTCAAACTCGCGCGAGACGCCGAGGTCGGTGACAAAGAGCCAGTAGGCAAAATCGGTGACGCCGAAAAGCACACCGGCAAGCCTGCCGTTCTCCCGCGCCGTAAGGCTGATCGAGGCGCTTCGGACGAGCCGCCCGACCCGCTCTTCAAAGCGCTCGGCCGGGTACTGGGACCCGAGGCCGGTGGTTTTGAGGAAAGCCGTGTACTCGGAGAGGCTCAGGCGCTCCTCCTGTATCGTGGCCGGCATATTAAAGCTGGCACCACTTGGAGAGATACTCTTCCTTGGTCATCAGCGGTGTGAAGTTCTCCTTGATATGCTTTGCCTTGGCGGCTCCGTCGGCAAGCAGGTCGATGGCCGTGCAGACAAGGGCCTTTGCAGCGTCGAGAACAGCGATATCGGGGCGGGGCACACAGTAGGATTCGCCGTGGAAGGTGCCGGCTGCGCCGCCGATCATCATATGTACGGTCGGCATGATGTGGGCGACGTCGGAGGCGTCGGTAGAGCCGCCCATGCCGTCGCGCACGCAGTGATCTTCGCCAAAGACATACTTGAGGTTATCATATACGACATCCTTGAGCTCGTCGCACTCGGTGGGGCACATGTATCCGGGCAGCTGTGTGATGATGCACTTTGCGCCGAGGGCGTATGCGCCGGCCTGAAGGGCACGGTCGACCTTGGCCGAGGCTTCAAGGATGGCCTCTGTGTTGTTGCCGCGGACATAGGTCTCGAGCCTTACGTCGGCCGGGACGACGTTGACCAGGTCACCGCCCTTTGTGATGATCGGGTGGACGCGGATGGTGTCCTTATCCTGGAAGGTCTCGCGGTTGGCGTCGATGGCCGAAAGGCCCAGCTGTGCCGCCTTGAGGGCGTTGATGCCCTGATAGGGCAGGGCGGCGTGGGATTCCTTGCCGATATACTGGATCAGCTTGCCGACAAAGCCCATTCCGACTCCGCCGCCGGCGTTGGCCTTGATGGGGTCGCCGTCGCCGTCCTCGGTGGCCGAGGTGTGCTGCATTATCATCATGTCGATATCATCGAAAACGCCCAGCTTGATGAACTCCTGCTTGCCGCCGAGGAGGGATATCTTGCCCTCGTCGATAAGGCTCTTGCGGTATTCCAGCTCGACGAACTCTTCGGAGGGAACATGCATGAGGACGATATCGCCGTCCAGCTCGCTCATGATGCCCGATTCTTTGAGCGCATAGGCTACGCCGACCACCGAAGAGGCCTGCGAGTTGTGTCCGCAGCAGTGTGCGGCATGGGTGACAGGGTCGGCGAACTTGTGGTTGGGCACGACGACGGCGTCGAGCTCGCCCATGATGGCCAGCTTGATGTCGTGGCTGCGGCCCTCGACAGGGGTGACGATGCCGGTGATAGCGACGCCGTCCTGATATTTATAGCCCAGCTTGTCGAGGTGGGCCTTTACCTTGGCGGCCGTCTTGAACTCTTTATAGCCCAGCTCGGGCTCTTCAAAGATCGACTGGTTGAGGGCGATCAGTTCGTCACCGTGCTTGTCGATGACGGCGCAGGCCGCCTGCTTCATTTCGTTTACGGTCATGGTCGGTGCATCCTTTCTGTTAAGTAATATATAAAATTATACAGCCTTGCCGCCCTCTGCCGCAACAGCATCGGCCAAAGACCGTCAGTATAACTAAAAAAATACGGTAAGAATTGACAAAACGGATATCGTCTGTAAGCGAGTTGTATAAAGAAGTTTATTAATATTTAATAAAAATGAAAGAACACGTTGAGCCAGACGATCGACCGATGATAGTATATTGTTAAATAAAAGATCTGCAATTCTATCTATGAAAGGAAGCTGGAAGAATGAAAAGGATCGGAACGGTTTTTGAGAATATCGGCAGGCCGATGGCCTTGCTGTTGTGTGCTGTACTTCTGCTTCTCTCTGCCTGTGGGCAAAGTGGGAGTGAAGAAAACAGGCAGCAAGCAGAGCATGAAGAAGCTCCTTTCATTTCAACAGAAGAAATGCTTGCTGACTATGATTATATGTGGTACATCATAGAAACTCAATTTCCGTTTCTTGAGGAAGCTGAAAGGATCGGATATTTGGAAAAGAGAGGTATAGACCCGAAAAAAATAAAAGAAACATATAGAAAACGGATCATAGCCGAGACACAGCAATTTGATAAAGACCCATATGATATTACATCTTCTGTCCCTGCATATGGACAATATAAAAATTCTAAAGAAGCAATATATACACTTTTTTCTCAGTGCCTGAATTCATTTAAAAGTTTAGGGCATCTTAGGATAACAGCATCTAATATTGCGTGGTATGGAGATGAGTTTTCGGAAAAATCAGATCGGTTTTATGAATCATTCGGAAATTCAGGAAGTATTGATGCGTTACACGGGTATGATCCAGATGAGTTAATATCTCTGGACTATATTGAAGATATTCCTGTAATAACTGTTAAACGATTTGATAATGGGGATGATTCCGCCGGTAAATTAATTGAAAAAGCCGAGAGGGTAAGCAGAGAGGTAGTAGAAGGAGAATATAAAGACGCGGTAATTGATATTCGAGGAAACCCTGGCGGTAATGATGCGGTCTGGAGAAAAGGGTTCAGCCAATTATTATATGGTTATACGCGCTCGTATATGACAGTTGGAGGATTTAAGGCAGCATGTCTTGACTATTTTGGAGAAAATTATAGCCGGTTATTAGAAAAAGGTACTGAATTTATATTGTGTCCTGTCGAAGCAATAAACAAGGAAGGTCTTTTTGAGGATGAGAGTATAAATGATATAATGAGGAAAGCACAGCTTGATTATATATTTCAGAGCAAAGTAACACCTAATATCCCTGAACCTCAAGGGGAAGTTTATAAAGGAAGATTGTGGCTTTTGGTAGATGACCGGTGTGCATCTTCAGCAGAAGAATTGGCGCTTTTCTGTCAGAATACTGAGGCGGCTACTGTAATAGGAAAACAAACATTTGGAATAGGAGCGACAGGTGCAGCACCAATATATAAAAGAATAGAACTGCCTAATAGCGGCATGTGTTTCGAGTTTGAGTGGATAGGTTATCTGAATAGAAATGGAACATTTAATGATTTGGAGGGGATGATTCCCGATATCGAAACAGAAGATGATGCGTTAGAGGTATGCTTGAATATTATCGAGAAGGGACAATAATTAATTAGAAGCTAAATAAAAAACACGCCCCTCCGCGCCGGGCCGCCGATTTACACCCGCACCGACCTGTGATAAAATCATAGCGGCAGATACAGCTCTGCGGGAGGAGAGACATATATGAAGAAGATATTGTTTTTGGCCTTGGCGCTGACCTTTTGCCTTATGCTGTGTGCCTGCGGCGCCGAAAAGAGCGAGGATACAGCCATCGGCGCCTTCAGCGGCGGGTATACATATGAAGAGAGCTTCGAGCAGGACGGGAAGGTCTATCTTACCGTAAAGGTCGAATACCCCAAAATGGAGGGCGAGGAAGGCCGAGCCGGAGAGATCAACGATTTTTTCAAAGAGAAGCTGGACCGGGAGAAGGAATATATAAAGAGCGAGATAGAACCAATGGCCAGAGAGACGGCCGGTTATCTGGCCGAGGATCAGTCCTGCGCCTATGAGGTCAAATGGGAGAGGCAGCGGCTCGACGCCGACTGCCTTTCGGTGCTCTGCACGACATACCAGTATCTCGGCGGGGTACATCCCGGCCAGAGCCTTGCGGCATATAATTTCGATAAGGAGGGCGGCCTCATAACGGCCGACCGGCTATTCGGCATGGATCATGCCGAATATTCCCAAAGGCTGCGCACGCTGGTGCTGAATAAGGTAGACAACGCCTCCGCTGATGAACAGGCCCAGTATGACGGCTATTTCGAGGGCTGGCGCGATAATATGATGGACTATTGGCAGCACGCCGATTTTCTCATCACCGACGATGGGATAACGATATTCTGGCAGGAATACGCCATCGCGCCCTATGCCGCCGGTATGCCGCGGTTCGATCTTTCGTGGGAAGAGCTGGACGATATGACGGCCGAAGAATGGAGACAGTAATGGAACAGAGCCTTAAAAAGAACGAGATATATGACGCCGTCATAGACGGCTATACCGCCGAGGGCATGGGGGTCGCCCGGATAAACGGCATGGCGGTATTCATACCATTTTCGGCCCGGGGCGACAGCCTGCGGGTCAAGATAGTAAAGGTGGGGCGCAGCTTTGCCTACGGCCGCATCGAAGAGGTGCTGTCCCCATCGCCGTATCGCGTGACGCCCGAGTGTCCGACCTTCGGCAAATGCGGCGGCTGCACCTTCCTGCATCTCGATTATGAAGAAGAGCTCCGGCTCAAGGGACAGCGGGTGACCGACGCCCTGCGCCGCATCGGCGGCCTTGATATCGAGGTCGGCCCGGCCGAGCCCTCCGATCGCCGCGGCTATCGTAACAAGGCCCAGTTCCTGCCCTGCCGCGGTGAGAACGGCACCGAGTTCGGGTTTTACCGCGCCCGCAGCCACCAGGTCGTCAGCTGCGGCGGAAGGTGCATGATACAGGGCGCGGCGTCAAACGAGCTGGCCCGCGCCGTCTGCCGCTGGATGGACGAGCTTGATGTGCGGCCCTATGATGAAGAGAGCCGAAGCGGCCTTGTCCGCCATATTTATGTCCGCGAGGGGGCGGGCGGATGTCTTTTGTGCATCGTTGCCAACGGAAAGAGCCTGCCCGGTCTGCCCCGGCTGGTCCAGCTGGCCTGCGAGGCCAGGGGAGACCTTAAGGGGGTCGTGCTCAACATAAATACAGAGCATACCAATAGGATAATGGGTGATAAATGCGTCACCCTCTGGGGAGAGGGCGAGCTGCGGGATGAGCTCATGGGTCTCGAGTTCAGGCTGTCGCCCATGTCCTTTTATCAGGTCAACCACCCCCAGGCCGAGCGCCTTTATCAGGCGGCCCTCGACGCCGCCGGGCTGACCGAAAGCGATACCGCCCTCGACCTTTACTGCGGCGCGGGCACGATAACACTTCTGCTTGCCCGCCGGTGCGGCCGGGCCATCGGAAGCGAGATCGTTCCACAGGCTGTGGAAAACGCCAGAGAGAGCGCAAAGCGCAACGGCATCGGCAATGTCGAGTTCATATTGGGCGATGCCGGTCAGGCGGCCGATAAGCTGGCACAGAGCGGCCTGCATCCCGACGTCATCGTCACCGACCCGCCCCGCAAGGGCATGGACGAGCTGGCGGCCGACGCCATCTGCCGCATGGGACCCAAAAAGGTCGTATATATCTCCTGCGACCCGGCCAGCCTTGCCCGCGACTGCGCCCGGCTGGCAAAGGGAGGCTATACCGTTGCTTCGGCCCGCGCCTTCGATATGTTCCCCGGCACATCCAACGTCGAGACGGTATGCCTCTTAGTTCTGAGAAATCCTGTGACACATATCAACATTGATGTAGATGTGGAAGAAATGGTGCAGGATAAAAGAGGATTGGCAACCTATGGGCAAATCAAGGATTATGTTC
>CAKUAK010000106.1 GCA_934636325.1 uncultured Eubacteriales bacterium | reverse complement strand
GGCATGGAGGAAATCGACTATCTCCTTGAGCAGCTCCTTGGCCTCGTCCTCTCCGGCGACGTCGGCAAAGCGGATGCCGGTCGACGAGGGGACATAGACCTTCGCGCCGGAATTGCCCATGCCGAAGGCCATCGAGCCTCCGGCACCGTCCATCATCTTGCCCATTCTTTTAGAAAGTATCTGCCCGAGGATGACAAAGAGCAGTATCGGGAAGAGCCAGCTTATAAGGAAAGACAGGAGGGGAGAGGCCTCTGTGACTATCTCTGAGGCGAACTTAGCGCCGGATTCATGGAGACGTTCGGTCAGCGTCGGGTCGTTCATAAGTCCGGTCTTATATATCTGTTTATTGTCCTTGTCGGTAAAAAGGATCTGGTTATCCTGGATCTCTACCTGACCGATGTTCTTCTGGTCGATCATGTCCATAAAGGTGCCGTAATCGGTCTCGATGATCGAGGATTCGGCGAACTTCGGTACGACAAGGGCATTGAGCACTATAAGCACCAGCAGCATGATGCCATAATAGTATACCAGGGGTTTTTTAGAGGGCTTTTTCACTTCTTTCATACATACTTACCTCTTTTATCAGTTTAAATAATCTGATTATATTTTATACCACATCTGTCGGGTTTCAATCCTTAACTGTGAATAAATTATGGCCGAATTGTAAACGGGACTATCGTGCAAGCTCGTGCCCGTCGAGGACGGCCGAGACCAGAAGGTCGCCGTGATAGCTCAGCTTGAGAGAGAAAAAGGGATGCTCTTCGGCCAGCAGACGGAGGAATATCTTGTCGCCCTCCCAGATGGGCAGCTCGGCCACCTTGTCCTTGTCGACCCATTCCAGTACGCCCTCGTCACAGTCGGTCATGCTTCCCTTCCAGCCGTCGGCCGTAAATAGGTGCATGTATTCGGTCTCGTAGATGTCGGACACGAAGGTGACTATGCCGCGGAAGCGGTAGGAGGTCAGGGTAAGGCCGGTCTCCTCCCGCACCTCGCGGAGAAGGCAGTCGTCGGGGCTCTCGTCCCTTTCGAACTTGCCGCCGACGCCGATCCATTTGTCGTGGTTTATGTCATTCTTCTTTTTCACGCGGTGGAGCATAAGGTATTGATCCCCGCGTTCGATATAGCATAGCGTCACGTTTTTCATATGCGTACCTCCTGCTGTGATATTTAAAAGGAAAGCCCCGCGTGGCGGGGCTTTCGATATTATATATTATTGATCCTTGATGCCGTAAAATGCCAGGGCGTTGCCGAAGGTCATGGCCGCGGCCTCTTCAAAGGATATGCCGCGCATCTCGGCTATCTTCTCGACGGTATATTTGAGATAGCCCGAATGATTGGTCTCGCCGCGGAAGGGCACGGGGGTCAGATAGGGGCAGTCGGTCTCTGCCATGATCCTGTCTGAGGGGATATAGGGCACGACCTCATATGCCCTTCTGGCGTTTTTGAAGGTTATAACGCCGGTGAAGGATATGTAAAAGCCCATATCGAGAAGTATCTTCGCCGTTTCGCGGCTACCGCCGAAGCAGTGCACAACGCCGCGCCGGACGCCCGAAGCCGAAAGAATATCGAGCATATCGGCGCATGCCTCGCGCTCATGTATGACGACGGGCACGTCGAGCTCTTTTGCTATCTCGAGCTGCCGCGCGAAGGCGGCGCGCTGGACATCGCGCTCCGACAGGTCATAGTAGTAATCAAGACCTATCTCGCCCATTGCGCGGATCTTGCCGTCGCCCAGCATCGAGACTATCTCGTCAAGGGCCTCGTCGGTCATGCTTTTGGCCTCGTGGGGATGGAAGCCGGCGGTGCCGTAGACAAAGGGATATTTCCGGGTCAGCTCCAGCGTCGCGCGGGAGGTGGCGAGGTCGGTGCCGATATTGGTAATATATTTTACTCCCTTTCCCGGCATCGTGGCCAGAAGATCATCGCGTATACCATCGAAGCGGGGATCGTCATAATGGGCGTGGGTATCGAAGAGCATCAGGCCAGCACCGAGCCCTTTTCGCAGTGATCGGCGAATATGACCCTGACGTCGTCCTCGCCGCAGGCGGCCGAGAGGATCATGCCGTTGCTTTCGAGGCCCATCAGCTTGGCCGGCTTGAGGTTGGCGACGATGATGACATTGTGTCCGATAAGATCCTCGGGCTTATACCACTTGGCGATGCCGGAAAGCACCTGACGCTTGTGGTCGCCCAGATCGAGCTCGAAGCGCAGCAGCTTTTTCGACTTGGGAACATTCTCGCATGCCACGACCTTTGCGACCCGCAGCTGGACCTTTGCGAAATCGTCGATGGCGATCTGGGGCAGCTCGGGGACTTCGGGCAGCTCGGGCTTCTTTTCATCCTTGTTCTTTGCCTCATAGAAGGCGTTGACCTCTTCCATCTTCTTTGCGGGATCGAGACGGGCAAAAAGGATAGAGGCTGTGCCGACCTTGTGTCCGGCGGGGATGACGCCGAAGCGTTCGAGGCTCTCCCAATCGCCCATCTCAAGGTTGAGCTGGGTGAAGATGTTGGAGGCCGCGTCGGGCATAAAGGGATAGAGCAGCGTTGCGGCTATCCTTATGGTCTCGAGCAGATTGTAAAGGACAGTGTCGAGGCGGGCCTTGCGGCTCTCGTCCTTGCCGAGGATCCAGGGTGTGGTCTCGTCGATATATTTGTTGGCCCTGCGCAGGAGGGTGAAGATCTCGGAAATGGCGTCGGCCACCTTGAGCTCGTCCATCTTGGCCTCGACCCTTTTGGGGGTCTCGATGGCCAGGAATATAAGCTCGTCGTCGATGGGATCCTTCTCCTCGCGGACGCCGATGACGCCGTCAAAATACTTGTGGGTCATGGTTATCGTGCGGTTGACAAGGTTTCCGAGGATGTTGGCCAGGTCGGAATTGATACGCTCGATAAGCAGCTCGTGGGTCAGAGTGCCGTCGCTGGCAAACGGGATGTCATGGAGCAGATAATAGCGGATGGCGTCAAGGCCGTAAAGCTCTACCAGATCGTCGGCGTAAAGGACGTTGCCCTTTGATTTGCTCATCTTGCCGTCGCCGACCAGCAGCCAGGGATGACCGAAGACCTGCTTGGGCAGGGGGATATCGAGGGCCATCAGCAGTATCGGCCAATAGATGGTGTGGAAGCGCAGGATGTCCTTGCCGATAAGATGGACATCGGCCGGCCAGTATTTCTTATAAAGCTCGCCGCATTCGCCGTCGACCTGATATCCGGGGAAGGTGATATAGTTGCTAAGCGCGTCGATCCAGACATAGATGACATGCTTGGGGTCAAAATCGACCGGAACGCCCCAGGTAAAGCTGCTGCGGGATACGCAGAGATCCTGAAGGCCGGGCTTTAAGAAGTTGTTTATCATCTCGTTCTTCCTGGCCTCGGGCTGGATGAAGTCGGGATGATCCTCGATGTACTTTATAAGCCTGTCCTGATATTTGGAAAGACGGAAGAAATAGGCCTCTTCGCTGGCGCGGACGACCTCGCGGCCGCAGTCGGGGCATTTGCCGTCGACCAGCTGGGCCTCGGTATAGAAGGATTCGCAGGGAGTGCAGTACCAGCCCTCGTATTTTCCCTTATAGATGTCGCCCTGATCGTAGAGCTTCTTGAAGATCTTCTGGACGACGGCTTCGTGCTTCTTGTTTGTCGTGCGGGCAAAGATATCATAGGAGGTGTGCATGGTGTCCCAGATATTCCTGACCTGCCCTGCGATATCGTCGACAAATTCCTGGGGCGTGACACCCTTTTCCTCTGCCTTGAGCTGTATTTTCTGGCCGTGTTCGTCTGTGCCGGTCTGGAACAGAACGTCATAGCCGTTGAGACGCTTGAAGCGTGCGATGGCGTCGGCCAGGACTATCTCATAGGTATTGCCGTTGGGCGGCTTGCCGGAGGTATAGGCGATGGCCGTCGTGATAAAGTATTTTCCTTTATTCAAATAAATGCACCCCTTTGCATAATTTCAGATCAATATTTTTAATATACCATATCGCGGCGAGGTAATCAATTTTAAGCCGAAAAAAACCGGCGTCCATACGGATGCCGGCAGTCAGCGGTTGGCGCGGAGATATCGCCGCGGATGATAGGGTCAGCTTTCGCGGGCCCGGCTGCCGGTATTTTCGGGCATGCACATGCGCATGGTGCACATTTCGCGCATCATGATGCAGACGGTCATTTTGAAAGCATGTGTCGTCTTCACAGCGGCAGCCTCCTTTGGCAGATATTAGTATAATAATACCCCTCGCGGGTTGTATTGTCAAGAATAAAGCCCCGGCTCGAACAACCGGGGCTTTGATGGGTCTATCTTTCTGTCGTTTCGGGCGGTGTCTCCGACGCGGGATCGGGTGTATCGGGTGTCACCGGCGTGTCGGGCTGATCCGGTTCCGTGGGGGTCGTGGGTTCCGAGGGAACAGAGGGCTCGGGCTCGACGGTCGGAGTATCGGCGGGCGGGACATAATTGCCCGATTTTTCCGGCGAAGAGGGATTTTCGAGTATCAGCTTATCGAGCTTCTTATAGGTGCTCTTGCTCTCGAAGGTGTTGGAGACCAGCTTGCCGTTTTCGTAAACGAGGCGGTAGCTTTCGGTCACATAGCCCGTATAGCCGTTGTTTTTGACCTTTGTCGTGTCGACCGGAAGGGATGTGTCGGTCTTATAGACCACCTGGAAGGGGGTGGAGGACAGACGCTTTGTCGAGATCTCGACCGTCTTGTTATTGACATTTGTTCCTATGATCGAGACGGTCATTGTCGACTTGCCGTATGTGACCCGCAGCTTTATGGGATAATCGGTGTTGTTGACAAATCGGAAATCCTTGCTGCCGTAAACGACCGTGGCGTCCTCGCCCAGGGGGATGTAGGTTATCATATAGCTGTGGTTATAGCGTTCGGTTATCTTGAGGTCGGCATGAAGGGCCGCCGAATAGATGGTCGAGCTGACCTGGCAGATACCGCCGCCGACACCCTCTTCGGTCGTTCCGGCGACATAGACCGTGGCATCCTTGAAGCCGCGTTCGTATGTCCTCGGGCCGACGCTCTTGTTGTAAGAGAACTCGTCGCCCGGATTGAGTATGACGTTGTTGCAGAAGTCACAGGCCAGCTTGACGTTGGTCGTTCTGCCCTTGAGCCCGGGGTTGAAGGAGGACGATATCGTGCTGAGGGTATCGCGGAAGAGCTTGGATCTGAAATCCCTGACCGTCATGGTCGGTTCGGTAAAGACGACGGGGAAAGAGAAGGTGTCGTCGTCGCCAGAGGCTTCAAGGGCTTTTTTGGCTATCTCGACATCCATCGTGACGCCGCGCTGACCTTCAAGCACCGTGCCGCCGGTGGGGTCGTTTTCAAGGTCGAGCCTGGGGTTGCCGGCCGGCCGGTCGATCTCCGATTTGAGGGCGTCGAAGTCGATATCGGCATGGGATAACTCGCCGGGCATCTCTATATCCGAATAATCCATATCGGAAAGCCTTGTCTCGAGCTCTTTAAGGACGTCATCCGACTTGAGTGTCTGTGCGGCGCTGCCCTTTGTCACGGTGACCTCTGTATCGCCGATCTCGTATGAAAACTCGGTATCCCCGCGGCTGAGCGCTTCGGCGGCCTTATCGGCCTGCTGTCTGAGGGCATTTTCGTCATATGTGACGGCCGGAGTTATCTCGGGGATATCGTCAGAGCCGAAGAGCTTTTCAAAAAGACCCTTCTGCCCGGCGGAAAGTGCGGCGTCGGTCATGGCGTCGACATCGTAAGAGGCCGAGATATCGGCCAGCTTTACCTCATATTCGCCGCCGAGGAATCTGACGGTCACGCTTTCGTCGATGGGATTTTTTTCGATCACGCCGGCTATGGCGTCATGCAGCTCGTCACGGCTTAGATCGGTAAGCTCTGTGCCGAGAACGCTGACCGAGCCGGAGATCGAATCGGCGCTGCCGCATCCGGCCATCAGCGCCGCCGAAAAGACCAGCATGAGGGCAAGGACCAGCCATCTGTTTATAATGTGTTTTTTATCGGGTCGCAATTATCTGTACCTCCGCGTATCCTCCCCCGTCTGCGGTATGCGGGGAAAATGTCAAATCCAATTATATAATCGCAGGGGGGCAATGGCAATAACTAAACGGTTACAATTGCCGTTTCTGCCCGCGGCGGCCGTCAGTTGTCGCTTTCTGTCCCTTCATCCTTTTTGACATCGTCTTTTTCGGAAAGTTCCGGCGCGGCCACGCCTTCATCCGGCGTCTTTTCCTCTTTTTTGGGCGCGAAAAGGCGGGCCATCTGCCTGTCCTCGGCCGGGTTGAACTGGCGGAAGAACTCTTCGGGCTGCATCTCGGTGACGATATAGTCGGTGTCGATGTTTTCGGGGGTCACAAGGGAGTTCCATTTTTCGATCAGCTTTTTGTTGCTGTTCTTCTCCTTCGCGCTGCGGCCCGAGACAAAGGCAAGCTCTTCGCCGTCGTGATATATGACGCAGGGATAGCAGCTGGTGCTGCCCAGCTGATTGGCCTCTATCCACCAGATGGTCGTCCTGCCGTCGTTGCTGACGGCGGTATAGAATCCGTTGTCCGTCCCCTTTTTGAAGAGGGCGCGGAAAAGGGAGATATGCTTGCGCTTTTTCTTTATGAGCGAAGGTGTGCAGTTTTTGTTAGCCATGCTGAGCTTCCTTTCTTATGGCCGTCGAATGATTTTCATCCAGTATATCACACAATGCCCCGAAGGGGCAATGAAGATATGAAAAAAGAACACCGTGCGGTGTTCTTTGATCGTTATGTATCGAATACTTATATTGCGTGGGCGGGACGATCAGTCTTCCTGGGCCAGCTCTGCGCGGCATGCGGCACATACGTTCTTGCCCTTGAAGGGTGCGATCTTCTTGGATCCGCCGCAGAATACGCATGTCGGCTCGTGCTTGCGCAGAACGATCGACTGGCCGTCGACATAGATCTCTACGGGATCCTTGAGCTCGATGTTGAGCGTTCTGCGGAGCTCGATGGGCAGAACGATGCGGCCGAGCTCGTCAACTTTCCTCACTATACCTGTTGATTTCATTTCATTTTCCTCACTGTTTTTCATTCACCGTATGCGACTGCTAAGGGGTGTACGACTATTTTATTCAAAATGTAAGATTATGTCAACGAAAAAAGAAGAAAAAAAGACGTTAAGAAAATGTAAATAGTTGTATATTTTGACGAAAGGCAGAGGTGATCTCATAAAATGTTACCTTTTATCATCGGGCTGATATTTATCCTGGCGGCATTTTCCGGCGCTCTTTCGGGCAGCATGGAGGCCGTCGCGGCCCAGAGTGCCGGCGCGGCGGCCGACGCCGTAAAGAATGTCATCACCATGGCCGGCGGGATATGCTTCTGGTCGGGCATAATGGAGATCATGGGCGAATGCGGGCTTTCGGAATGGCTGACGCGCTTGCTGCGCCGCCCGATCTCCTTTATATACGGCAGCGCGGCCGACGACAGGGAGGCCTGCGGCAGCATAGGGCGCAACATGGCGGCCAATCTGCTTGGCCTCGGCTCGGCGGCGACGCCTGCGGGGCTCGAAGCCGCCGGAAGGCTCGAGAATCTTTACCGAAAGGGGGTCATCGGGCGGCGCCCGCTGATGACCCTCGCCGTGCTCAATACCGTTTCGATACAGCTCATACCCTCGACGGCCGCGTCGATAAGGGCGGCGCTGGGCTCATCACGGCCCTATGCCATACTTGTGCCGGTCTGGTGCGCGTCGGCATGCTCTTTCGCGGCGGCGCTGGCAGCATCAAGGCTGTTGACGGCGGGAAGGCGCTGATGCGCGGGTACGCCGTTCCGTGCATGCTGGCCGGGATAATGCTTCTGGCCATCGTCAAAGAGACCGACCTGTGCGCCGCCTTTGCCCGCGGAGTCCGGCGGGGACTCGAGACCGTCATGGCGATATTCCCGGTAGTGTTGCTTATGACCGTCGGGCTGCGCATGCTCGAGGCCTCGGGCGCGATAGACATCCTGTGCGGGCTGCTCAGACCCTGCGCCCGGCTTATCGGGCTCCCGGCCGAATGCCTGCCGCTGGCGCTTCTGCGTCCATTTTCCGGTTCGGGGGCCGTCGGCGCGGCCATGGGGATAATGGAGTCCTGCGGCGTCGATTCATATCCGGGCATGACGGCGGCGGTCATGCTCGGCGCGGGCGAGACGACCTTTTATGTCATCGGTCTGTACGCGGCAAAAATGGAAAAGCGGGATATAAAAAAGATAGCCGCCGCCGCATTGGCCGGAGATATCGCGGCCTTTGCAGCGTCGGCGTTTTTCGTCAGACTGTTTATGTAAGATCCTGCGCCGCCCGGTAAAGGGCGTTTTTGGATATGCCGTATTTGGCCGCCGTCTCCTTTACGGCCGAGGACATCGGCTTTCCGCCCTCGGTCAGGGCGGCCACCTCTTTGAGCATATCGTCTATCGAGGGCGTGCCGTCGCTCTCGCCCTCCTGGGGCTTCCAGCCCTCGATGATAAGAACGAACTCGCCCTTGGGCGGCGTTTCGGTGTATTTTTCCACAGCCTGTGCAATGGTAGTGCGGACGACCTCTTCGTGAAGCTTGGTCAGCTCGCGGCAGAGGGCGATGCGGCGGTCGCCGCCGTAATACTCACGCATATCCTCAAGGGTGCGCAGCAGCTTGTGGGGGGCTTCATAGAAAACAAGGGTGCGGGGTTCTCTGGCCGTTTCCTCGAGATGCTTTATTCGGCTCTTTTTGGCCGTCGAGAGAAAGCCCTCGAAGCAGAAGCGGCCGCAGTCCATCCCCGATATCGAAAGGGCCGTTATGATGGCGCTGGGGCCGGGGACCGATGCGACCTCGATATCCATATCGCGGCAGATATCGACAAGATCGGTGCCGGGATCGGATATGGCCGGTGTCCCGGCGTCGGTTATGATGGCGCAGCTCTCGCCTTCGAGTATGCGCGAGGCGATATACTGGCCCTTCTGGCGCTTGTTGTGCTCGAAATAGCTTATCTGCGGCTTTTTTATATCGAATTTATTGAGCAGCTTGGCGCCGACACGGGTGTCCTCGGCGGCGATGAAATCGACCGACGAAAGGGTCTCGACGGCGCGGGGAGAGAGATCGCCGAGGTTTCCTATCGGCGTTGCAACGACATAGAGCTTGCCCTTCATGTTCAGTCCTCCAGGGTATACATTTTTTTGAACTCAGATGTTTTCTGTCCGTCCTTTTCTATTATCAGCGACGGCAGTATATCAAGATGGACCCCGCCGCCCTTGCGGGCTTCGATCAGCACGAGGCAGGGATGCGAGGTCTCCGTGGGAAAAACGAGACGCATGGTCTTGGGCTCCAGCCTGTTTTGCAGAAGCGCGGCAAAGAGGGGAGAGAGATCGCCGGGGGGATAGCAGAGGTAAAAACGCCCGCCCCATTTGAGGCATGACGCCGCCGCAGCACATACGTCGGAGATGCCGCCGTAGCTCTGGTTCCTTGCGGCAGCCATGGCCGCGCTGGGCGACGAAAAGCCACGCTCCGGATGAAAATAGGGCGGATTGGATATGCAGACATCGAAGCGGCCGATAAGCCCGCGGGGCATATCGCGCATGTCGCCGCAGACGATCTCTCCGCGGTCCGAAAGGCCGCACAGCTCAAGGTTCTGGCGGGCCAGCTCGGCCGCGCCGGGGGTTATCTCCAGACCGCATGCCGTGCATCCCGGATTGCGCAGCAGCGCCATTATAGCAAGAACACCGACGCCGCAGCCGAGATCAAGGACGCGCTCTTTGCGTCTTGCCTTTGCGAAAGCGCCGAGGAGCACCGAGTCCTGCGACAGCTTGAAATATTCGTCGTCCTGCCAGAAACTGTATCCGGGAAAAAGATAATTTTTGTGACGCAGCCCTCTCGCCCCATTTCAACTCATAATATACCGATTATAGCACAAACTATCAAAAACTCAAAACACAAAAGAGGTCTTGATATGTGCGATAGGAAAAAGAGATGGGCCGCCGCCCTTATGGCCGGGCTTCTGCTGTTGTCGGCCGCGGCGCTGCGCATCGGCGCGGCCAGCTATAAAAAGGGCGCGTCGGGCGAAACGGTCAGAACGATACAGACAAAGCTGAAGAGATGGGGCTATTACAGCGGCAGCGTCGACGGAATTTACGGCAGCGCCACGGTCGAGGCGGTCAAGAGCTTCCAGCGCAAAAACGGCCTTACGGCCGACGGCGTATGCGGCAAAAAGACCCTGGCGGCCCTGGGCATAACGACGCCCTCGAGCACATCCTCGGCGTCGGCGGGAACAAAGGACGAGCTTTATCTTCTGGCGAAAATGATATCGGCCGAGGCCCGCGGAGAGCCCTACATCGGCCAGGTGGCCGTCGGCGCCGTCATACTCAACAGGGTCAAGCATCCCTCCTTCCCCAATACGATAGCCGGGGTGCTCTATCAGCCGGGGGCTTTCACGGCGCTGAGCGACGGGCAGTTCAACCTCGAGCCCGAGGAGCAGTGCAAAAAGGCCGCCCGCGACGCCATGAACGGCTGGGACCCATCGGGCGGCGCGATATACTATTACAATCCCGACAAGTCGACAAGCTCGTGGATATTCACCCGCGAGACCATCGCCGTCATCGGCAAGCACATTTTTGCCAAATAGCGCCATATGGGGCGGCACTGTATTTTATAGGCTGTCCCCGTTTTACCTTGACAATGCACCCCTCTGGGATATAAAATATATCTTGTTAAGCTATGGCCATTTTGGTTACTTTTACAAAATGTAAGTAGCTTGATATGTTTTTAATTATCCCTAAGGAGGAAAAGCAGATGCCGGGTATAAGCACCGTAATATGGATCTGTGCTTTGCTCGCGGCGGCTTTGATTGGCGTATTAGCGGGTTATCTTTATCGTAAGAATATCGCTGAGAAAGAGATAGGAAGTGCCGAGGATGAGGCAACAAGGATCATCAACGAGGCTATCAAGTCTGCCGAGGCTAAAAAGCGTGAAGCGTTAGTCGAGGCAAAGGAAGAGATCTATCGAGCCAAAACTGAGTTCGACCGGGAGACAAAAGAGAGAAACCAGGACATCAAAAAGCAGGAAAGACGCATCCTGCAAAAGGAAGAAGCCATCGACCGCAAGTACGAGAGCATGGAGCAGAAGGAAGAAAAGCTCAACAAAAAGCTCAAGGAAAACGAAGAGCTTCAGGAAGAGATCAGATCTGTCAAGAAAAGTCAGCTTGAAATGCTGGAGAAGATCTCCGGCATGACGGTCGAGGAGGCCAAGAGCATCATCATCAGTCAGATCGAGGATGACGCCCGCCATGACGCCGCCGTCAAGCTCAAGGAGATCGAGCGTCAGCTCAAGGAGGACAGCGACAAGATGGCGCGCGAGGTCATCTCGCTGGCTATCCAGCGCTGCGCCGCCGATCATGTAAGCGAAGCCACCGTGTCTGTCGTGCCGCTGCCCAATGACGAAATGAAGGGCAGGATCATCGGACGCGAGGGACGCAATATCAGGACCCTCGAAAACCTCACGGGGGTCGATCTTATCATCGACGATACGCCCGAGGCCATCACACTTTCCAGCTTCGATCCCGTAAGACGCGAGGTCGCAAGGCTGAGTCTTGAAAAGCTCATCCTCGACGGCCGTATCCATCCGGCCCGCATCGAAGAGACGGTCGAGAAGTCCAGGGCCGAGGTCGAGAGCATTATCAAGAAAGAGGGCGAGCGCGCCCTGTTCGAGACCGGTGTTCACGGCGTCCATCCCGAGATCGTCAAGCTGCTGGGCCGTATGCGCTACCGCACGAGCTACGGCCAGAACGTGCTCAATCATTCCATCGAGGTATCCCATATCGCCGGTCTGCTGGCCGCCGAGCTGGGCGCCGACGTTACGCTTGCCAAGCGCGCCGGTCTGCTGCATGATATCGGCAAGGCCGTCACCCACGAGATGGAGGGCTCGCACGTCAGCCTGGGCGTCGATATCGCCCGCAAGTACCGCGAGAGCCCCGAGGTAATCAATGCCATCGAGGCGCATCACGGAGACGTTGAGGCCGAGACGGTCGTTGCCTGCCTTGTTCAGGCGGCCGACGCCATATCCGCCGCACGTCCCGGCGCAAGACGCGAAAATCTTGAAGCCTATATCAAGCGCCTTGAAAAGCTCGAAGAGCTTGCGGGCAGCATGAAGGGGGTCGACAAGTGCTTCGCATTCCAGGCCGGACGCGAGATAAGGATCATCGTCAAGCCCGAAGAGGTCAAGGACGAGGATATGGTCCTTCTTGCCCGCGAGCTTTCGGTAAAGATCGAGAACGAGATGAGCTATCCCGGAATGATAAAGGTCCATGTCGTAAGAGAGACAAGGGCCGTCGATTACGCGAAATAACCTGTATGCAGGGCGCTGCCGCAAGGCGGCGTCCTGTTTTGGCATTTAAAAGAAGCGGTTTCTTTTAAATATATTTTATATACCTGATTTCTCTTTACAGGCAAAAAGTATAGTGATATTATAAAATAACGATATCGAATACAATTTATGAAAGCGAGTGAAGAATAAATGGATATCAGAAAAATGGCCCATGAGGTCCAGGATAAGGTCGTCGCCTTCCGCCGCGATCTGCACCAGAACCCCGAAGCCAGCCTTCAGGAGTTCAGAACAACAAAGAAGATCGCCGAAGCCCTTGACGCCCTTGGCGTAGAATACAGGCTGCTCGATCCCACCGGCGTTATTGCCGAGATCCACGGCACAAAGGGCGAGGGCAAGACGGTCGCCCTCAGGGGCGATATCGACGCCCTGTCGATCCAGGAAAAGACCGACCTGCCCTTCAAGAGCTGCGTCCCCGGCATGATGCATGCCTGCGGCCATGATACGCATGCCTCCATGCTGCTCGGTTCGGTCATGGTGCTCAACCAGCTCAAGGATCAGTTCGCCGGCACGGTACGCTTCATCTTCCAGCCCGCCGAAGAGGTCGGCAAGGGAGCCGCCCTGGCCATCGAGCAGGGCTGCCTCGAGGGTGTTGACGGCATCTTCGGCGTACATATCGGCGTCATGAAGAAGTGCGGTCTTATCACCAGCAGCGCCGGTCCTCACCACGCCGCCACCGACAGATTCGTCGCCACCATTAAGGGCAAGGCATGCCACGGCGCGGGTCCCCAGGCCGGCGTTGACGCCACAGTCTGCGGCGCTGCCACTGTTATGAACCTCCAGACAATGGTCAGCCGCGAGTTCTCGCCCATGGAGCCTCTGGTCGTAACAGTCGGTTCTTTCCATTCGGGCTCGCGCTTCAATATCGTTTCCGGCGAGGCCGTTCTTGAAGGCACGATCCGCAGCTTCAGCCGCGAGGTCCATGCCCAGATCCCCGTGGTCCTCAAGCGCATCATCGAAGAGACCGCCAAGACATACCGCTGCGAGGCCGAGGTAGATTATGAGCAGATCACAGAGGTGCTCATCAACGACGCCGATATGGTCGAGCGCGGACTGGCTTCGGCCCGCAAGATCACCGACTTTGTCGAGTATGACCAGAAGGGCATGGGCGGCGAGGACTTTGCCGAATATACAAAGTATGTTCCCGGTGCATTCTTCAGCCTCGGCGCTGACGGAACATATCCCGGCCACAGCGACCACTTCTTTGTTAACGAGGACGCTTTCGAGGTCGGCACAGCCTTCTATGCACAGGCAGCCCTCGATTTCCTTGCCGAATAATTTCTGATCTTATAAAAGCCTCTGCCGCTTCCGGCAGAGGGGTCATATATGTTATTTAAAACCCCGGCAGGTCGCCGTTCTTACGATGCCTGCCGGGGTCTTTCTGTCCTTCCGTAGAATATGGTGCCGATCATTGCCGATACGGCAACATCCATGACCGCCCCCAGCGATGCGATCATCATTCCGGCAAAGAGCAGCATGCGTATATCAAGGCCCGTGTTCTGGGCGATCAGCAGAAGCCCCTCGGCGCAGTCGGTCTGGAATCCCGTCAAATGCAGGAGCTGTGAAAAGACGGCAAACATGCCGCAGGCGACAAGCTCGCCGGTCATCGTTGCACCGATGCTGAGCAGGCATTGTATCGAGATGCCGTGGAGCAGGATAAGGGTCACCGCAGTCGACAGCAGCACCGTCACGTACCCCATTCCCACCGGGGAGGCGCCGCCGAATAACGATGGCAGCAGTACCCGAATAATGAATGTCAGCGTGAACACGATGGAAAGGCAGGCATCGGCTCCCTCGCGCTGCCCGATAAGGAGCAGGAGCAGCACAAAGACGGTTATCAGCATCGCAAGGGGGATCGTGCGGTCGTAGTTATATATGGTGTAGTATGGCTCGGCATTTTTGGGCATGTCGGCGCATACGCGCTGTCGCCCTTTTTCAGCAGGATATTGTGTATTTCGGTCAGATAGTTTACAAGGATGATCTCCTGTCCGTCCGACAGGCGGACCCTAAGCCTTTGCTCGCCCAGCTTCTGCCCGGTTTTCAGCTCGCTGTCGCTGAGGGTCTCCGATTCGACCTCCAGCACGACGGCCCGGACATAGCGCAGCGTATCGGTCACATACCGGCGGTAAAGGCCGCCCTCGGACGGGTACAGCAGCATGACGAGGGCCGCCAGCAAAACGGCCAGCTCTATTGCCAGATGAGATACTTTTGACTTTTCTTTCATTACGGTTTTTCCTCTATGGCCGAAGGAGACAGTGATAACACTGTCTCCTTCGGCGCTATTGTTTCAGACTGTCAGATCAGGCAGCCGCGCGGTACAGGAAGGTAACTGTCTGCGCGCGGGTGCAGCTGTTGTCCGGACCAAACAGGGTCTCGCTGATCCCGTTGGTCACGCCGTTTTCAACGGCCCAGTCGACCGCACCGGCATAGTAGCTGCCATCGTGTACGTCGCTGAACCGGGCTTTGACGTTTGCCTGGCTGCCGGCGGCGCGCCACAGGAAGGTGACGATCTGTGCGCGTGTGCAGGGCGCGTCGGGGTCGAACTCTGCTGCCGAAGTTCCGGAGGTGATCTGCTGCTTTACCGCCCATTCGACCGCGTCGAAGTAGTAGGCGTTTTTCGGTACATCCTTAAAGCCGACAGAGCTTTCGTTCTGTTCGGGAGCGGAGGTCGAGGGCTTGCTGCCTGTGGAGGAACTCGAACCGGAGCCGGAGCCGCCGGTGTGATCTCCGTCGGAAGAGCTGTCCTGTGCGGGCGTAAGCTCGTAGGCGGCAAGTGTACCGGAGACCTCGCAGGCTGTAAGGACCATACATGCCTTACACATAAAGGGTAAAACAACTGCGTAAAGTCCATAAATGGATGGCTGTAAAATTTAAAAGAAGAAAACCGGCCGCCGGACATGACGTTTCGGTAGGGGGACAAGAGGCCGGTCGCTTTTCTTAACTCAAATATCAAAAAATACAATGGGTAATATTTTTAGAAAATATGTCGAAAAGTCTTGAAAATTGGTAATGAAAATCGCCCCTCCGCGCGATATGACGCGAAGGGGCGTTCTCTGATCACGATGTTAAGCTGTCGTGAGCCTAGTTTGACGCGGCCTCGGCGGCCTCCACGACATGCTTGGCAAGTACGGCGGTGGTTACCGATCCGACACCGCCGGGGACAGGCGTAATGGCTGAGACTATCGGCTCGACGGTGTCAAAGTCGACATCACCGGTCAGTTTGCCTTCGGGCGTCACATTGATGCCGACGTCAAGGACGATCTGTCCGGGGGATACATGATCTGCGGATACGACCCCGGCCTTTCCGGCGGCAGCGACTATAATGTCGGCCCTGCGGCATTCGGCCTCCATGTCGGCCGTCTTTGTGTGACAGATGGTGACAGTGGCATTGCGTCCCAGCAAGAGCATGGCCGCCGGTTTGCCGATGACATTGCTGCGGCCGACTATTACGGCATGCTTACCGCGCAGCTCGACGCCGTAATGATCGAGGATCTCGATGCACGCCTGGGCCGTGCAGGGGGGATAGCCCTTGCCGCTGCCTGAGAATATTCCGGCCATAGATCCCTCTGTCACGCCGTCCATGTCCTTTTCGGGGGCGATGGAATCGCAAACAGCGGCCTCGTCGATATGGCGGGGCAGGGGGCGGAACATGAGTATACCGTGGACAGAATCATCTTGGTTGAGCGACCTTATCGCCGATATCAGCTCATCCTGTGATACATCGGCGGGCAATATGACATGGCGGACGGAAGTGCCACAGGAATCGCAGCGCTTGACAGCACCCTTTTCATAGGATATATCGTCCGGGCGTTCGCCTACCCTGACGATCGCCAGCGTAGGTGTTATGCCGCGCTGGGCAAGCTCTGCGGAGCGCAGAGCGACCTGCTGTGAAATGGCTTTGGCGACCGGCGCACCTTTGAGTATCTCGGCCATGGCTTATTTCTCCTTTTTGGCAAGACGTGCCCTGACAGTGGCAAAGATGTCGTCGCCCATAGGCACATATTCGGCCAGCATGGCCTCTGCCCTTTTATTGAGCGAATCGGCCAGCGCACGATCGGCCATTGATTTTGTGTTTATGAATACATTGAGCGAAGCGCCCTTGAGGGCAGAGACGCATAGGGCCGCGGCTACGCCGGCGTCGCTTATGGCGATGACAGATCCCTTTTGGGCGTACTCGGCGATAAGCTCCAGAGCACGGCAGCAGAGCACCATTATCTCCATGGGGACATCGCAGGCGTCCTTTAAAACGACGGCCATTACGCGGGCCTTTTCGGCCTTTTCCTCTTCCGTGGAGGAGGGCAGCGAATAGGCCTTGGCCAGCGGTTCGAAGGCCCTTGCGTCCTTGTCGATCAGTCCCAGCAGGTCGGCCTGGAGCTCAAGGCTGGCGTCCATAAGGCGGGTGATGTCATCCTGAACGGCGGCGTATTTTTTCTTGCCGACCGTAAGAGAGCCGACCATGCAGCCGAGGGCCGAGCCGACGGCGCCGACAAGGGCCGAAGCCCCGCCGCCGCCCGGCACAGGGGCTTTTGTCGAAAGCTGGGATACGAAATCGCCGAGGGTCATATCAGAAAAGTTCATATTGATCCACCTGTTAGAAAATACCGCTGATGTTGCCGTTCTCGTCGACGTCGATCTTTTCGGCCGACGGGACCTTCGGCAGGCCGGGCATGGTCATGATATCGCCGGTCAGGGCGACGACAAAGCCGGCTCCGGCCGAAACCTTTACCGAACGGACGGTTATGCGGAAGCCTTCGGGCGCGCCCAGCTTTTTCTGGTCGTCGCTGAAGCTGTACTGTGTCTTGGCCATGCAGACCGGCATCGAGCCGAAGCCCATTTCCTCAAGCCTGCGCAGCTCGCGGGAGGCGGCGGGGGCAAAGTCGACGCCGTCGGCATGATATATCTTTTCGGCGATAGCCCTGATTTTGTCCTTGAGGGGCATATCGGAGGGATAGCAGAAATCAAAGCTGTTGGGCATATCGCAGAGGCGGACGACCTCTTCGGCCAGCTCTATGCCGCCCTTGCCGCCCTTGCCCCATACCTCGCTGAGGGCGACGTTGACGCCGAGAGCGCGGCATTTATCCTCGATCAGCTTGAGCTCGGCCTCGGTGTCGGTGGGGAAGCGGTTGATGGCGACGACGGCGGGAAGACCGAATACCTTTGTTATATTCTCGATATGGCGCAGAAGGTTGGGCAGACCCTTTTCAAGGGCTTCGAGATTTTCGCCCGAAAGCTCTGTCTTGGGCACGCCGCCGTGCATCTTGAGGGCCTTTACCGTGGCGACGATGACGACGGCCGAGGGACGGACGCCCGACATGCGGCATTTGATGTCGAGGAACTTTTCCGCACCGAGATCGGCGCCGAATCCGGCCTCCGTGACGACATAATCGGCCAGCTTCATGGCCGTCTTTGTGGCGTTGACGCTGTTGCAGCCGTGGGCGATGTTGGCAAAGGGGCCGCCGTGGATAAAGGCGGGGGTGTGTTCAAGGGTCTGGACAAGGTTGGGCTTGAGGGCATCCTTGAGCAGGGCGGCCATAGCGCCCGAGGCCTTGAGCTGACCCGCCGTGACAGGCTGGTTATCGCGGGTATATCCGATGATTATACGGGAAAGACGTTCTTTAAGGTCGTTTATATCGCTGGCAAGGCAGAGCACAGCCATGACCTCGGAGGCGACGGTGATGTCAAAGCCGTCCTCGCGGGGAACGCCGTTGGTGCGGCCGCCAAGGCCGTCGGTGATATTTCTGAGCTGTCTGTCGTTCATGTCGACCGCCCTGCGCCATGTGATGCGGCAGGGGTCGATGTTGAGCTCGTTGCCCTGATAGATATGGTTGTCGATCATCGCGGCAAGAAGATTGTTGGCCGCGCCGATGGCATGGAAATCACCAGTGAAGTGAAGGTTGATATCCTCCATGGGGACGACCTGGGCGTATCCGCCGCCGGCAGCGCCGCCCTTGACGCCGAAAACAGGGCCGAGGGAAGGCTCGCGCAGGGCGATTATCGTCTTTTTGCCGATCTGGGCAAGGGCGTCGCCCAGGCCGACAACAGTAGTTGTCTTGCCTTCTCCGGCGGGAGTGGGGGTAATGGCTGTAACGAGGATGACCTTGCCCTCTTTGCCGGTATCGGGCAGCTTGCCGACGTTGATCTTTGCCTTGTAATTGCCATAGAGCTCAAGGGCGTCGGAGGGGATATCCAGCTTTGCGGCTATCTCGGTGATGGGAAGCATCTCGGCTTCCTGGGCGATCTCGATGTCAGACTTATAGGACATGATGTTTGACCTCCTTCAATTTGCGGGGCAGCCCCGTTTTATATATCAGTTTTGCTTTGTGTCAGTGTCGGAGAGGAATAGAGCTTGAAGATGACGCCGCAGCAGACCAGCGCCGCCGCGCCCATGATGGCGATGACGACGGCCGGGGCAAAGCCGGCGGCCACAAGAAAACCGGTCGTGCCGTTGACCGCCAGATGGAGCGCCATGCCGAGGGCGATAAAAACGTATTTCCCGCTTTTGAGGGCGTAGAGGGATATGAGCGAGAGCAGGAGCTGTACGGGAAGGACGAAGAGGCGCTCCAGCCCCGAAAGCGTCATGTTGACGGCGTTGACATACTGCGAGTTGACAGAGAAGTTTATGACGACCAGAAGGGCCGTGAGCCCAACGGTCAGGATAGCCTCGACGGCCCAGAAGCCGAAGCCGAGGGAAACGGCGTCTCCCGGGGTCCGGCGGCCTTCAAGATAGTATTTAAATACCAGAAACCGGGTCAGCTCTGAAACGGCGGCAATGGCCAGCGCCGGGCCATAGACCGAGGCGGCCGCGCCCAAGGGCGAAAACAGGCCGTTCAGGTCATTGAGCGGCGGCAGGACCATCAGCACGCGGAGGATGATATATGTAAGGATGCCGGCCGATATCGACTTTATATATCCGCGGTCGCGGTCCGAAAGGAACATGAACCCGGCGGCGGGAAGGACCATGGCCGCCAGAAGGGTAAAAATACTGCTTATTAGTTTCATGGGATATCCTCTTTGTTAGCTTGTATAATTGTATGATATCACAATTTTGCGCTTCGGGCAAATCATGGATTCCAGCCGAGAACGGCG
This sequence comes from uncultured Eubacteriales bacterium, assembly GCA_934636325.1. Classification (GTDB taxonomy): domain Bacteria; phylum Bacillota; class Clostridia; order Oscillospirales; family Butyricicoccaceae; genus RGIG1902. The sequence goes on along the minus strand of CAKUAK010000106.1, from coordinate 11,167 downwards.
ACGATGCCCTTGATTATCGGCGGGAAAAAGGCGATGACACCCAGAAGGCGGATTATCTGCAAAACGGCGACATTGGGCCCGTCGGCGCCGACATCGCTGGCGATAAGGGCCATATCGGATGCCCCGGCAGGCGCGGAGCAGAAGAGGCAGGTGACGATATCCAGCTTGAATATCTTGTGCAGGGTGAAGCCCAGCAGCAGGCAGCCGGGGATGAATACGGCCAGCACAAAGAGGACGTTATACCACATGCTGCCGATGAGGGTGACTGTGGCCATGGTGATCTTTGAACCGATAAACGCGCCCGACAGGGTCTGGGCAGCCTGCTTTACCCGCATGGGGATATAGCCTATGCCGAAGCCGATCTTGGAGATCGTCACGCCGATGACCGAGAAGGTCAGCGTTCCGGCCGGTATGCCGATAAAATATCCCAGCAGGCCGGAGCAGAAGGCGACGGCCGCCGTTTTGGCAAAGGCGATATACTGTTCCCGGGTCATTTTGGCGGCCGGCCTCTTTTTATCCTTCTTCTCGGCGGTGCCGCTGCGCTTGACGCCGGTGATAAGAGGTATGATTATCGGCAAAAGGAATATGGCCGAGGACATTCGGCAGACCTGGAAAACGCCGACGACCGGGGAGTTGGCGCCCATATCGTCGCTTATGATGGTGACATCGGTCAGTCCGCCGGGGGTCGTCGCAAAAAGGCTGGTGCACAGGTCAAGGGGAGAGGTCAGATAAAGCACCGTGCCGGTTGCGAGATTGAGCAGCAGCATGCCGAATAAAAGGGCGGCGGCGACCGGCGCGACCTTTTTCATCTGACGCAGGCTCTCTTTCGACATGGTAGTCCCGATATAGCCGCCAGATACTATCTGCGCGGCGACCTTGATCCACTTCGGCGTGGCCTGGATATTCGTAAATACCGTAAATATTGCGACCGCGATCATAGAGCCAAGCATGGCCGCCGCCGGCAGCTTGAGCTTTATTCCGACGATGGCGCCGATGATTGCGACGGCAAGAACAAGAAGAAACCACATAGATCTATACACCCCACCCATAAATAGATATATAAAGTATAACATGGGAGGGGGCCCGGGGAACAGTCGGCATTTTAGCCGTATTTTGGCTTGTCCGCCTATGCAATATAAACCAAACCCCGCCTGCCTGGGGCAGACGGGGCAATGATATGTATGGAGCTATTTTACAGTATAGGACGCGGGGTCGGCGGAATATTCCATGACGGTCTCATAGACCATCTCGCCGGAACGGATAAGATCCTCGACAACGACATGCTCGTTGGTCGTGTGGTTGTCGAAATATCCGGTGGCAAGGCCGACGCTTTCAAGGCCGTTATAGTTGAAGCGGTTGGCGTCCATCCCGCCGCCGCTGGGCTCGGGATTGGCCGTAATGCCCATCTTGCCGAAAACCTTTGAGATCAGGCTGACGCTGGCGCTGTCCTTCGGAACATTGAAGCCGGGCGAGCCGAGGGCCGATTCGACCTTGACGGTGACGCCGAAGGCGGCGGCCTCTTCGTTGCAGTGCTTCTCGAAGTATTCGAGATAATCGAGCAGCTTCTGCTTATTGCGGCTGCGGGCCTCGCCCTTGATGAGGGCATGATCGCATACGGCGTTGGTGGCGTCCCCGCCGGCGCGGACGATGGGGAAGTTGGCCGTCGATTCCTCGTCGAGGCGTCCCTCTTTAAGGGAGGCCAGTATCCGGGCGGCGCCCATGGCCGCGCTTATGCCCTTTTCGGGCTCTGAACCGGCGTGGGCCGCCTTGCCGAAGACCTCGCAGGAGATGCGGGCCGAATAGGGGGCCGAGACCAGTATGCGGCCGATATGGCCGGGGGAATCGAGGGCATAGGCGATGGTCGACTTTACGTCGGAATAATCAAAGTGGAGGCTGCCCAGCAGGCCCTTTTCCTCGCTTACGGTAAAGAGCATCTCGACCGTGCAGTGGGGCTTGCCCGAGTCTTTGAGCCTGCGGACGCCGTCGAGAATAGCGGCGACTCCGCCGAGATCGTCGGCGGCAAGGATGGTCGTTCCGCCGGTCGAGATGATCCCGTTTTCGATGACCGGCTTTATTCCGAAGCCGTTGGGCATGCGATCCATATGGGCCGAGAACATGATGCTGCCCGGAAGCTCTCCCTTTAAGCGGGCGAAGATATTTCCGGTATTTCCGCCGATCTTGCTTCCGGCGTCATCCTCGTAAATATCGGTGCAGCCCAGCTCTTCGAGCTTGCCTTTGACTATATCGGCCACCTTGCGCTCGTCAAAGGATATGGCGTCGGCCTGCACCATTTCCAGAAAGTCAGAAATGATCTTTTCCATTTTGGCGTGTCCTCCGTTATTTTCTTGTGAGAAATCTTTTAAGGCGGGGGGTCTGGGATTCTTCGGGCGGAAGGAAGGAGAGGATCTCGGCGGCGATGGCCTCCGAGGCTGTGTGGTGCAGGTAATGTCCGCCTTCAAGCAGCACGCACTTGCCCTTGGGCGAATGCATGGCTATCTTCTCGTGCTCGCCCATCCAGTCGAGACCCAGCGCGGGCGTGCTCTGGACGGCGTCGCAGCTCTCGCTGGAGACCAGCATGAGCACCGGGCAGGAGGCGGGATAGTTGAGGCCGGCCACCTCAGCGCAGTTCTGCGGGACGGCAAAGAGCTCGTTGAGGGCGCTGACCGATGTTTTTGAATTGGCCGCGTGAGAGCGAACGATCGGCATGAACTCGCTGTGGCCGCCGGTGAAGGAGGTCAGCTGGCTGTCCATAGCGCCGGCCTTGATTATGAAGCGCAGGGGGGTGATCTTCGAAAGGAAGGCGTAGGCACGCATAAGGGGATGCATTGCGGGAGAGCGGGAATATTCCCCGCCCTGAGAGGGCAATGTCGTGTCGAGACCGATGACGGCCGAGACCTCGCGGGGATAATGAGAGGCCCAATAGAGGGTCTCTATGCCGCCGAGGGCATGGCCCAGAAGGATATAGGGCGGGAATACGCCGGCCTTGCGCAGGCCCTCGCGCATCTCGTTGACGGTGTTCTGGACGGTGCGGGGCTCGGTCGTCTTGTCGGAATAGCCATAGCCGAAGGGCTCGGGAACAGCGATGCGGTACTTGTCGGCCAGACGGTCGATAAGGGGACGGAAGTCGAGCGAAGGCGTCGGCGTGCCGCTTCCTGTTATCATGACGATGGTGTTGACCCCAGCGCCGCAGGTGTAGACATGCATTTTGTGTCCCCTGACGTCGACCATGCGGCCGCTCTGGGGATAGCGTTTTTTGTCCTTCTTTTCGTCGAGGACGTTGAGGCCGTATACGACGGCGGCGGTGACTGTCGCCGCGCCCGTGATGGCAAGGATGTTTTTGAGTTTCTTGTTCATCTGGTATCCTCCGTGTTGTTGCCGGCCGCCCGTTATCGGGGCGGCATTGGGTTGATCGTTATCTTAAAGGACGGTGACGCCGCTTTCCAGCTCGCGCTCAAACTCGACCCTGTGATGGGGAGTATTGATGCCGGGGTGACCGCCCGTGTGGATGAAGATGACCTTCTGTCCCTTTTTGATCTTGCCCTCATTTATCATGTCGAGCAGAGCGGCGAAGGCTTTGCCGGTATAGCAGGGATCGAGGATAAGGGCTTCCTTCCTGGCCATGAGATATATGGCGCGGCGGACATCCTCGTTCGGCAGGTTATAGCCGCCGCGGACATAGTCGGTCTCGATGTGGAAGTCGCTCTCCGACGCCGTGCATTCAAGGCCGAAGCGCTCCTTGACAGAGGTGAAATATTCCATCAGCCTGCTGCGTTTGTCGGGGCCGAAGGGAGAGATGGCGATGCCGGTAAGCGAGAGCTTGGAGCTCTCGTTTTTAAGACCGCAGAAGAGGCCCATGTATGTTCCGAGAGAGCCGGAAGCATGGACGACGGTAGCGTCCTCTATGCCGGCGGCGCGTGCCTGCTCGTCCAGCTCGCAGGCACATTCGTAATAACCCAGCGCGCCGATATCGTTGGAGCCGCCGACGGGGATATAATATACCTTTTCGCCTTGGGCGGTGTATTTTTCGATCAGCATCGAGATCAGCTTTTCCTGCTGGTCGGGGCTGCCGTTGGGGGCCTCAAGGACGACCTCGGCGCCGAAGAGCCTGTCCAGCAGGATATTTGCCGAGACCTCTCCGGGGTATTTGTCGATGCAGGCGATGACGCATTTCATGCCAAGTCTGGCGGCGACACCGGCCGTCTGCCTGCCGTGGTTGGTCTGGGCTCCGCCGGCGGTAAGGAGCATGGTCGCGCCCTGCTGCACCGCGTCATAGGCGAGGTATTCCAGTTTGCGCATCTTGTTTCCGCCCATCGCAAGGGAGGTGAGGTCGTCACGCTTGATGTATAATTCTATCCCCAGCTCCTTCGAAAGATTGGAAAGATACTCAAGGGGAGTCGGAAGGTGGATAAGCTCGATTTTTTTGGCTGTTATCTTCATGATTGTACCTCCATAGTATTATGCCTTAATTATATACTATACCGTTGGAAAATTAAAGGGCAATTCGACGCGCCGAAACTGTAAAATAATTATCAACTGTGGCAGATTTGACAAAAAAGACGGGGGAATTTTGTGCAAAAATGCCTTTGCTGCGGAAGAAATAAAATGATATCGTAAAAACAAAGCGTGTTGCCAAAAGCGTAAATCCGGCTGTTGGCAGCAGGCTTTTTTTGTTTGTCCGAAAAAAGCACAGGAGGAATCGAAAATGAAAGAAAAAAACGCCGGAGTTTTTCTAGAAAACGAAGGGCTGAGCAGACTTATGGCGAAATATGCCGTGTCATGCATAATATCACTGCTGGTGGCGGCACTTTATAATATCGTCGACCAGGTATTCATAGCCAATGCGTCCTACCTCGGGTCTTACGGCAACGCCGCAAACACCGTGGTATTTCCGCTGACCGTTGTGGCTCTGGCAATAGCTGTCATGATCGGCGACGGCTGCTGCGCCTTTGTCAGTATAAGCCTCGGCGCGGGCAGAAGGGATGACGCCGGAAAGAGCGTCGGCTCGGCCGTCACCCTTTGTGTGCTGGCCGGGATCATCGTCGGGGTGGTCTATCTTATATTTGCCGGCGGTATGCTGCGCGCCTTCGGCGGCACGGTCAACGAGGAGACCTATCGGTTCTCGTCCGAGTATTTCTTTTATATCACCCTCGGCATCCCCTTTTACATGTTCGGGCAGGCGATGAATCCGATCATACGGTCGGACGGCAGCCCTGTGTTCGCAATGGCCTCTACCCTTGCCGGTGCGCTGGCCAATATAATACTCGACCCGATATTCATATTTGGCTTCAGGTGGGGCATGATGGGGGCGGCCGCGGCCACAGTGGTGGGGCAGCTGATAACGGCGGCATTGGCCGTGTGGTACCTGCGCAATATGAAAAACATAGGACTGACTGCCGGTTGTTTTGTGCCCGATATCGGGGTCATAAAGCGGTTTATCACCCTCGGACTGTGCAGCTTTCTTTCTCAGATATCCCTTGTGGCGGCAATGGCGGCAATAAACAATATGATCCGCAAATACGGCGCTCTCGACCCAATATTCGGGCGGACGGAATATGCCCAGATACCGATGGCGGTCGTCGGCATAGTCATGAAGTTTTTCCAGATAGTAATATCTATAGTCATCGGAATGGCGGCCGGATGCATACCGATCGTCGGGTATAATACCGGTGCGGGAAGGAACGACCGGGTCAAGAAGCTCTTTTCGATGCTTATAGTCTGCGAAGCGGCGGTAGGCGCGGCGGCACTTCTTATCGCCGAGCTGCTGCCGCGGCAGCTTATCGGCATTTTCGGCGCGTCGGGAGAGAGCGTGTATTATACCGATTTTGCCGTCAGGGCATTCAGGATATATCTCTGCATGATGATACCGGCCTGCGTCAACAAGGCGGTGTTCATATATCTCCAGTCGCTGGGCGACGCCGTGCTTTCGACCATGCTGTCGATGGTCAGGGAGGTGGTGTTCGGTGTCGGTTTCGCGCTGCTGCTGCCCAGGTATTTGGGCCTCGACGGCGTGCTCTGGTCGATGCCGGTATCCGATATACTTACCCTTATCCTTTCGGAATGGGCTGTCGTCAGGACATACAGGAGGCTTGGGGGCAAACGGCTTGCATGATCCACCGTCGGTGGTATAATCGGTGTATATGAAAAATACCGGTATGCGAAAGGCGGAAAAACATGGAACAGCAGACCCTTTTCAGCGGCGATATCGCCCAGCCGCTGGCGGCAAGGCTCAGGCCCAGGGATCTTGACGAATACGCGGGGCAGACCCACCTGCTGGGGCAGGGCAAGGTGCTGCGGCGGTTGATCGAGAGCGACCGGATATCATCCATGATATTCTGGGGGCCTCCGGGGGTCGGGAAAACGACGCTGGCCCGGATAATAGCCGGCAGGACCAAGGCGGCTTTTATCGATTTTTCGGCCGTCACCTCGGGCATAAAGGAGATACGGACGGTCATGGAGCGGGCCGAGGACAACCGCAGGTTCGGCGAAAAGACGATACTATTCGTCGACGAGATACATCGCTTCAACAAGGCGCAGCAGGATGCCTTTCTACCCTTTGTCGAAAAGGGCAGCATAATACTCATCGGCGCAACGACCGAAAACCCGTCATTTGAGATAAACGGCGCTCTGCTTTCCCGCTGCAAGGTGTTCGTCCTGAAGCCCCTTGAGGCAGAGGATGTCATGGGGATCCTGCGCCGGGCCCTCGAAGATCCGCGGGGCTTCGGCGGGCAGAGGATAGATATAAGCCCCGAGATACTCCGTTCGATCGCGGTGTTCGCAAACGGAGACGCGCGGACGGCGCTGTCGACGCTGGAGATGGTCATACTCAACGGAGATATGGACCGTCAGGGCGGCGTCACCGTCACGCAGGAGTCATTCGAGCAGTGTGTGGCGAAGAAGTCGCTTCTGTACGATAAAAACGGAGAAGAGCATTATAATCTCATTTCGGCCCTGCATAAGTCGATGCGCAACTCCGACCCCGACGCCGCCGTATACTGGCTTGCAAGGATGCTGGAGGCCGGTGAGGATCCCCTTTATGTCGCGCGCCGGGTCACGCGGTTTGCCAGCGAGGATATCGGCCTTGCCGATCCCCGGGCCCTTGAGCTGGCCGTCGCCGCCTATCAGGCCTGCCATTTCATAGGCATGCCCGAATGCACCGTTCATCTCACCCAGGCCGTTGTGTATATGTCCCTTGCGCCTAAATCCAACGCGCTCTATACGGCCTACGGCGCGGCGAGAAAGGATGCGCTGGAGCAGCTGGCCGAGCCGGTGCCCCTCAATATCCGCAACGCGCCGACAAGGCTTATGAAGGAGCTCGATTACGGCAAGGGCTATCAGTACGCCCATGACACGGCCGAAAAACTGACCGATATGCAGTGCCTGCCCGACTCTCTTGAGGGGCGCGAGTATTACCGCCCCACCGATCAGGGGACAGAATCCCGCTTCAGGTCGCGGCTTGAACAGATAAAGTCATGGAAGGCCGAAAAACGCGGAAAATAAAAAAAGCCCGCTGTCCGTTTGCAGGACAGCGGGATATTTTTAATGCATCAGTTCGGCCCAGGCGGCAAGATACTCTTCACGGTTTTTATAGACCGGGACGAAGTTCTTCTTGATCTCAAGGGCCTTCTCGGCGCCGTTGGCCAGCAGGTCGATAGCCGTCATGGCCATCGACTTGGCGGCGGTGATGTACATCAGCTCGGGATCCGCGACCTGATAGTCGGAGGCATGGCCGCCGCCGACAGCGCCGCCGATATAGGGATGGATGGCGGGGATGATATGCTGGACATCGCCGAAGTCGGAGCAGCCGCCCATGTGCTGGAAGTGCCGGACATGCTCGGGTCCGACGAGGATATCAAGGTTCTTTTCAAAGACGTCGTTGAACATCTGGTCGTTGCGGCGGGGCATATAGCCGGGGATCTCGACGATCTCGACCTGAGCGCCGACAGCCATAGCGCCGGCCTCGAGGGCGCGGTTGACCTTGCGGGAGGCGTCAAGGACGCCGGGCATGGTCTTGCCGCGGACATATGTTTCGATGCGGACGTCGGCGGGGACGACATTGACCAGGTCGCCGCCCTTTGTGATTATAGGATGGACGCGGATGGTGTCCTCGCCCTTAAAGGTCTCGCGCTGGGCATTGATGGCCATAAGACCGATCTCGGCGGCGTTGAGGGCATTTATGCCGAGGTGTGGCGCGCCGCCGGCATGGGCCTCTTTGCCGATATAGTGGACATATTTTGCGACAAAGCCGTTGCTGGTCGTTGCGACGCCGCAGTCGGGTCCCGAGGAGCTGTGGATCATCATGGCCAGGTCGATGTTGTCGAGATAGCCGAGGGCGATGAACTCCTGCTTGCCGCCGAGGAAGGATATCTTGCCTTCGTCGATAAGGCTCTTTCTCCATTCGACCTCTCCGGCCTCTTCGGCGGGAACGGCCCAGAACTCGATGTCGCCGTCAAGCTCTTTGTCGACGCCAGAATATTTGAGGCCCATGGCTGCGCCCATTGTGGCCGCTATCTGGGCGAAATGTCCGCAGGAATGGGCGGCGCCGGTGACCGGGTCGGCCTGAGGATGGCCGGGGCAGACGACGGCGTCGAGCTCACCCATGATGGCAAGGCGGGCGTTGTGGGCGCGGCCGAGCATCTGGGCGATGACGCCGGTGATGGCTATGCCGCTTTCATAGTCAAGGCCGATCTTGTCGAGGGTGTTTTTGACCTTCGCAAAGGTCTTGAACTCTTTATAGCCCAGCTCAGGCTCTACCCTTATGCTTTCGCCGAGGGCGATTATCTCGTCGCGGTGCTCGTCGATGACGGCGCAGACGCGATCCTTGAGAGCAGAAATATTGTCCATTTGGATCCTCCGCTTTTTATTTTAAAGGTATTAAAGCTCTATTTTTTTGTACTCTTCGATAAAGTCAAGGGCATATTGGGCGCAGCCCTCGAGCATCTTCTGGCCCCATTCCTTTGTGGCCGTCGTCGGGTGGTCGATACCGATCCAGCCGTTGTCGGTCATCTTGCGGACGCTGCGGCGGGTCAGGATATCGAAGCCGCGGAAGTTTATCGAGCCGAAGCCCGAGGTCTTGAGGTTCTCGGTCAGATGCTTAAGATCGTTGTCGGCCATAAGGCTCTTGTCGACAAGATCGTCGCCGATGGCCATCATAGCCGCCGTTTCCTCTCCGCCGCCATGGCCGCCCTTCCATGCGGGATCAAGGGTCCAGGCCAGGGTCCACCAGTTGAGTATGGCGCCCATGCCGCCCTTGCGGTCGAGGTCCATACAGACCTGCTCCAGCGCGGCGTTGTTGCCGCCGTGGCCGTTCATGAAGAGGAACTTGCGCGCGCCATGGCGGTAAAGGCTCTCGGTTATCTTTGTCATGACGGCATACAGCACATCATAGCCGAGGTTGACCGTTCCGGGAAAATCGGACAGATATTCACAGGAACCGTAGGGCAGGGTCGGCGCGATAAGGACGTCGCATTTCGGCTCCATAAGTTCGATTATCTTGCCGGGGACGAGAAAATCTGTGCCGAGGGCGACATGCTTGCCGTGACATTCGATGCTGCCCGTGCCGATAATGACCATATCGTTGTGGCGGAAATATTCCTCTGCCTGGGTCCAGTTGATGCGTTCGAGTCTCATGTCTTAGGGCTCCTTTTTGATATTTTTATATGGCGCATTTGCCAAAGATATTATAATATACTTCCGCGGCAAAATGCAACTGTGGTATACTGTGATAAAGCATTAAATCAAACGGCTTTTTCATATACCACGGAGGAAAGACAAATGTATTTTTCTAAAAATGTACAGCCGCTCTTTGTCAGCGGGGCGGATACCGGCCTGAGCAAGCTGACCGATCCCGAGCTGATCAAGCTGTCGATCGGCAACCCGCCGGTCGAGGGCTTCCCGGTCGAGCGTATCCGCGAGATATCCGAGCGCCTTCTGCGCGAGGACCCATATTCAATGCTCAACTATTCGACGGCCGGCGGCAGGGACGACCTGCGCGGGGCCATAAAGAGCTTCCTTAACCGCAGAGGCGAGGAGGTCGTAAAGCCCGACGATGTGATAACGGTCACCACCGGCGGACAGCAGGCCATATCCCTTGCGGCCCAGCTTTTCTGCGACGACGGCGATATCGTCCTCTGCGAGAGCCCCACGTTCATGGCCGCCATCGACACCCTGCGCTGCCAGGGCGCCAGGCTGGTCGGCGTCCGCATGGATGACGACGGCATCAACCTTGAGGATCTCGAAGCCAAAATGGCCATGCAGCCCAAGCCCCGTCTCCTTTATATCATATCGGATTTCCAGAACCCCACGGGCATCAGCCTTCCCGAATACAAGCGCCGCGAGATATGCCGTCTGGCCTATAAATACGATATACCGGTGCTGGAGGACAACCCCTATTACGAGCTGCGCTACGACGGCGAGTTCATACCCTTTGTAAAATGCTTCGACGAGCATGGCATGGTGGCCCTGACCTCCAGCATGTCGAAGATCGTCGCCCCCGGCATGCGTGTCGGCTATGTCATCGCGCCGGGAAAGATGGGCGAGGGCTTCGCGCTGCTCAAGTCGGCCGATGACCTGCACACCCCCACTTGGGCGCAGCGTGTATGCTGCACCCTTCTTGAAGAGGGACTCGACGATGAGATCGCCGACCTTCGCGTCCTTTACGGCCATCGCGGCCGCCTTATGGTCAGCCAGCTTGAAAAGTGCTGCCATCCGTCGGTCAGCTTCACAAGGCCGCAGGGCGGTATGTTCGTATGGGTGACGCTGCCCGAGGGTGCCGATATCAATGGCTTCCTCAAGGAGCTTGAAGAGAAAAAGGTCGTTGTCGTCGCCGGCAGGGATTTCTTTGCCGAGGGCGGCGAGAAGAGCACCTCCTTCCGCCTGAGCTATTCGCTGGCCAGCGACGAGCAGATCGAGAAGGGTATCTCGATCATCGGAGAGCTGACATATAAATACTGCAAATAAAAACAGCCCCTGTGCATGAAGATCATGCACAGGGGCGTACTGTTTACCATGGGAAGAGCTGCCGCCGGATAGAATGGGGCAGCTTTATTTTATATACAGGGCGTTCGGGAAGGCCGACGTCGCAGTAGACGCTGCCTGTTTCGCAGATGGTGAAGCGGTATATCGTCCCGGCGGCGAGGTCGTTGCGCATCATTTTGACGGGGCTCAGCCC
>CAKUAK010000105.1 GCA_934636325.1 uncultured Eubacteriales bacterium | reverse complement strand
AGCGGACGTCGGTTGCGATCTTCATCCTGTTGGCGGCCCGCGCCTTGAGGGCGCCGTGGGCAAAGACCAGCTCGTCCTTGGCCGTCAGGGCATGGAACTTGTTGGCCGCCGTGCGGAAGGGATAGCCGGTCAGCCCGGCCACACGGGCGGCGACCTCGGTGTCGAACCCGGCGGGGGCGTTGAGCCCGGTTCCGACGGCCGTGCCGCCGAGGGCCAGCTCGCAGAGGCCGTCAAGGGACAGCTTTATCATATCGCGGGCCTTTTCGACCATGGCGCGCCAGCCCGATATCTCCTGGCCGAAGGTTATCGGCGTGGCGTCCTGAAGATGGGTGCGCCCCGTCTTGATGGCGTCGGCGTTTTCCAGCTCGAGGCGGGCCAGCGTGCCGATAAAGCCGTCGAGGGCGGGCAGAAGGTCATGGCTTATGGCCGTGACGGCGGCGATGTGCATGGCCGTCGGGAAGGTGTCGTTGGAGCTCTGGGACATGTTGACGTGGTCGTTGGGATGCAGGAGCTTTTCACCGGCCAGCTGATTGCCGCGTCCGGCGATGACCTCGTTGGTATTCATGTTGGACTGGGTGCCGCTGCCGGTCTGCCAGACGACGAGGGGGAAGTGGCCGTCGAGCCTGCCGTCGAGTATCTCGTCGCAGACCGCGCAGATGACCTCGCAGCGGCGGTCGTCCAGCTTGCCCAGCCTGTTGTTGGCCTGGGCCGCCGCCTTTTTGAGCACGGCAAAGGCGCGGATGATCTCGCGGGGCATCTTCTCGCCGCCGATCTCGAAGTTTTCAAGGCTGCGCTGGGTCTGGGCGGCCCAATAGCGGTCGGCCGGCACGCGCATCTCGCCCATCGAGTCCTTCTCTATACGATATTCCATATTTACCTCCGAATGCCCCACCGGGGCTTTTTTATTATTGTATCACATAATGACCTGCTGCCACAGACTATTTTGAGTTAACAAATTTGCAATATATTTGCTTTCGTGTTAAGCTGGTGCTGTAAAATATATGATTTTGTATATGGGGGGCAGGTGGCTGATATGAGAAAAACGATCGTGCTGCTTTTAATGCTGCTTGTTCTGCTTATGCCGTTTGCCATGTCAGGCAGCGGAACGGGGAGCAATGTCAAGCCGCCCGAGCATATGAGGGCGCTAACAAAGGAGCAGATGTTGGCCGACTATGATTTTTTCTGGGACACATTGGATAAATATTGTTCGCCGCTTGCGGCTATGGATAGTGAAAAGATAGAGAAGATCAGAAAAGATCATCGTTTGGAGCTTGAAAACAAAAATAGACCGCAGGCGACATTTTTATATTCGCAGCTTAGCCAAGCGATCAAAGCCCTGTCGTACATAGGTCATCTCAATATGGTCGGTGGATATTATCTTAAAGAGCTGCGATCCGCTGTTGCTATGGGTGCGGCCAACATACCGGATTACGGCCGTCTGCTGTCGGATGAAAAGGTTTTAGCTTCGGCGGAATGGATGGATGAGATCTCCGGTGCAGAAAGCGGTGCTGCGAAGATGCTTGATGATGTCATAACCGAACATATCGATCAGGGGATATCTTATATTAAGATACCTTCGTTTTTGTCGGCCGCGATGGAAACACAAGGACCAAGGGTCTCGAACTGGATAGAAGAAAATATAGATGATGATGTTCTCATATTGGATATCCGCGGGAACAGCGGGGGAAATGGGCTGTACTGGTATAAATATATTTTGCCGTACCTTCTTAGAGGGGATGTATATCTGACAAGTTATTTCTATATAAGGTCGTGGCCGGAGGAGCCGGATTGTTCGAATGTCAGTGAAAAGTATGATCTGGATAGCAGGGCATCGGCGGCAGAGTATGAGCTTATAAAGGGGCTTCCCGGGTTCAAGCCCAGCGACAGGCTCGAAGAAGCCGTATTATATAAGCAGACATCGGCGTTTTTGGCTGACAAGGATCAGAAAATATTCACAGGGGATGTCTATCTGCTGACAGATGGCATGACGGGGTCGGCGGCAGAAGATATGGCGGTGGTTTTTAAAAAAGCAGGTATTGGCACGGTGATCGGACAGCCGCCTGAACAGCCAAACGGCAACACAGTCGGGCTTTCTCCGGTATGTTTTGCGCTCCCAAACAGTCGGATACCTTTCGTGTTTCAGCTGCAATACATTATTAACAGTGATGGCTCGTGCGCACAGATTTACGGCGTACAGCCCGACATCTTTTGCGATGGCGACCCATTGGAGGTCTGTCTGAATATGGCACATGAAGAATAAGGTCTGTATCATAGGTTGCAGACAATGCAAAAAGAAAATGGTAGGATAAAAGAAAAACCGAAAGGCGGACAGAGCATATGGCGAAAAATATCCTTATCATTCTTGACAACGGCCGGGTCCACGGTAACACCCAGCAGCTGGCCGAGGCCTTCGCCCGGGGCGCCGAAGCGGCCGGGCATAATGTAAAAACGATATCCCTGCGGGAAAAGACGGTCAACGGATGTCTCGGCTGCAATGCCTGCCGTTACGGCAAGCCATGTATCCAGAAGGACGATTTCAACGACATCGTCCCCGATATAAAGGCCGCCGACCTGCTGGTATTCGCGTCGCCCCTCTTTTTCTGGACGATATCGGCCCGCACAAAGGCCTTTATAGAGCGCTTTTACTGCATCGCCGAAAAGGACGAGAACCCGCCCCTCGGCCGGTATGAGAAGTACCCGGTCAAGGACTGCGCGCTGCTCATGACCTCGGCCGACGATCTTTTCTGGACCTTTGAACAGGCTGTGGCATACTATCGCTTTACGATGGTCAATTATATCGGCATGCACGACCGCGGAATGCTGCTCGCCCCGGGCTGCGGCGGCTCTTCGGGACGCCCACGCATCGCCGAGACCGATAACCTCGACCGGGCCTATGACTTCGGACTGAATATTTATAAGGAATAACAAAACCCCCATCCACAGGCTGTGGATGGGGGTCGATCTTTTATGCGTGGATCATTCGACCGAAATGATATAGGAATATACCGGCTGGCCGCCGTAAACAACATTGACCTCGGCGTTCTTGGCTTCCTTCTGGAGCAGATCGGCAAACTCCTGCGCGCCCTTTTCGTCGGCGCCCTCGCCGTAGATGACCGTGATGAAAGAGCTCTTCTTTCCGGCCAGCTCGCGGGCCAGCTTTTTAAGAACATCCTCCATCTTGCGGCTGGTATAGATCAGCTTGCCGTCGGCCATGGCCATGAAGTCGCCTTCCTTGATCCTGCGGCCGTCGAACTCGCTGTCGCGGGCGGCATATGTCACCTGGCCGGTGCGGACGCCCTCGATGGCCTTCTTCATGTTGCTCTCGTTGACGGCAAGGTCGACATCGGGATCGAAGGCCAGCATGGCGCAGAGACCCTGGGGGATGGTCTTGGTCGGCAGGACGACGACCTGCTTTTCGGAAAGCGGGGCGGCCTGCTCGCTGGCCATGATGATATTCTTGTTGTTGGGCAGGACAAAAACGACCTCGGCCGGTGTGGCGTCGATGGCATTGAGGATATCCTCTGTCGAGGGGTTCATTGTCTGGCCGCCCTTGACCATATTGTCGACGCCCAGATCGGCGAATACCGATTCGAGACCCTCGCCGGCGGCGACGGCCACAAAGCCATAGCGGTTCTCGGGGGCGGCTATCTTGCGCTCGCCGAGATTTTCGGCCATGGTTTCCTGAAGCAGCTGCTCGTGCTGGGCGCGCATGTTCTCTATCTTTATGCTTATCAGCGGGCCGTATTTAAGACCCTCCGACAGCGCGCGGTCGGGGGTGTCGGTGTGGACATGGATCTTGATGATCTCGTCGTCGTCGACAACGACAACACAGTCACCGATGCTTTCAAGGACCTCGCGCAGCTTTTCGGGGCTGCGCTTCTTATCCTTGCGCTCGGCGATGAACTCGGTGCAGTAAGAGAAGGTGATCTCGCCGGTATCGAACTGCGAGAAATCGGCAAGCGCCGGGGACTCGACGGCCTTGGGCTTCTTGACCGAGGGGATGAAGATGGAGCGCAGGCCGGTCTGGCCGGTCAGGGCGGTATACATGCCCTCAAGAAGGATGATGAAGCCGAAGCCGCCGGCGTCGACTACGCCGGCCTTTTTAAGGACGGGGTTCTGCTCTGTCGTTTCGGAAAGGGCCTCTTTGGCGGCCTCGATGGCGGCCGACAGGACCTTTTCACAGTCGCGATCCTCCTTGGCGGTGCGGACGGCGGCCTCTGCCGCCATGCGGGATACCGTCAGGATGGTGCCCTCGGCCGGTTTGAGTACGGCCTTGTAGGCGGCGGCGACCCCCTCGGTAAGGCCGTTTGCCAGATTGCCTCCGTCGGCGGTCGAGACATCCTTCATGCCCTTGGCAAAGCCGCGGAACAGAAGGGAGGTGATAACGCCCGAGTTGCCTCTTGCTCCCCTGAGGACGGCCGAGGCCGTCACGTCGAGGGCCTTGCCCAGGGTGGGCGAGCTCATCTTTGCCAGCTCGCGGGCGGCCGAGTTGAGGGTCAGCGACATGTTTATGCCGGTGTCGCCGTCGGGCACGGGGAATACGTTGAGATCGTTGATTTCTTCCTTTCGGGCGTCAACGGCGGCTGCGCCCTCGATCATCATATTTTTAAAAAGTTCGCCGTCAATAGTTTTTGCCAATGCAGTGCCTCCATTCGACAGGGGCGTCATGCCTTTACGGCGTCGACGCAGACGGTCACCGTCCCAACGGGGAACCCTGTCTGTCTTTCAACATTATATTTTACTTCCGCGATGATCGAGTCGGCGGCTGCCGTGATGTTGACGCCGGGATCTATCGCTATATGCAGCTCTATATCGGCCGCCTGCCCATCCTGCGACGGACATACCGATATGCCTTTTGTCATATGCTCGCGCCTGAGGATGCGCGAGACGCCGTCACTGACCGAACGCTCGGTCATGCCCTTGACGCCGAAGCAGGCGGAAGCGGCCATCCCGGCGATCGACGCGATGACGCGGTTGGAGACTGCGATGGTGCCGTTTTGGGTCTCGAGCTTCATTATCGATCAACTCCTGTCGGGAAAAATATGCCGCTTGTGGGGCAAAAAGGCGCAGGGACGGCCTTTTTAGCCCATTGTACCACACTTTTCCGGGCATTGCACTAAAAAAATGATAAACATTTTGATAAACTAAGTAAAAGAGCTGTCAGGGAAGCGCTCCCCAACGGGCAAGCCCGTTGGGAACGCCACTCGGCTGCCGGGAAATATCCCCCACGCGG
>CAKUAK010000104.1 GCA_934636325.1 uncultured Eubacteriales bacterium | reverse complement strand
CAGCTCCCTTTACACAAGGGAGCCATAAAGGGCATCATACCCGCGAGCTTTCGACAAAGGAGTATATATGAACAAAAACTGGCACAAGAGCATGAGCGACCGGATGATATTCGGCGTATGCGGCGGCATCGGGGAGACCCTCGGGGTCAACTCGAACATCATCCGCGGCGTCTTTGTCATCCTTGCGATAATATCCCGCAGCCTTATGCTTTGGGTATACCTGCTGCTGTCCTTCCTTATGCCGGAAGGGCAGGCGGGAGGCCCGGGGCAGGGGGGCTTCGGCGGCAGGGGAGGGCCGAGAGGCTATTCCCCCGACCAACCGCCCTTTGATATATCCGACGCCCAGGACGTTGAGACCCACCCGGCCGACGACGGGCAGGAAAGATGAACCCACGCGCAACTATTTAGAAAACAGGTGACCTGATGAGCGAATTACTATTTGAGAACCAGAAGATAATCAACGTCGACATCGAGAAGGAGATGAAAAGCTCTTTCATCGACTATGCCATGAGCGTTATCGTGGCCCGTGCCCTTCCCGATGTCCGCGACGGCCTGAAGCCGGTACACCGCAGGATACTTTACGCCATGTACGAGGACAACCTGACCTCCGACCGCCCCTACCGCAAGGCGGCGACGACGGTCGGCAACGTGCTCGGCCGTTACCATCCCCACGGCGACGCGTCGGTATACGACGCCATGGTCCGTATGGCGCAGGATTTCTCGCTGAGGTATCCGCTCATCGACGGCCACGGCAACTTTGGCTCGGTCGACGGCGATCCCCCGGCCGCCTACCGTTATACAGAGGCCAGGATGTCCAAGATCGCCGAAGAGATGATGGAGGACATCGAGAAGGAGACCGTGCAGTGGAATCCCAACTTCGACGATAAGCTCAAAGAGCCGGCCGTCGTTCCCTCGGCCTTCCCCCAGCTGCTGGTCAACGGCTCCAGCGGCATCGCCGTCGGCATGGCGACCAACATCCCGCCCCATAACCTCGGCGAGGTCATCGACGGCGTATGCTGCCTGATCGACGATCCCGACGCCGGGCTTGAAAAGCTGGGCCAGTGCATCAAGGGCCCCGATTTCCCCACCGGCGGCATTATCCTCGGCCGCAGCGGCATCAAGGCGGCCTATTCGACCGGCCGCGGCAAGATCCTTGTCCGCGCCAGGACCGAGATCGAGGAATACAAAGAGGGGCGCTTCCGCATCGTCGTGACCGAGCTGCCCTATCAGGTCAACAAGGCAAGGCTGGTCGAGAGCATCGCCGACCTGCATAAGGAAAAGCGTGTCGACGGCATCACCGATATCCGCGACGAGAGCGACCGCAGCGGCATGCGGGTCGTCATCGAGATGCGCAAGGACATCAACCCCCAGGTGCTGCTCAACCAGCTCTTCAAGCTGACCCAGCTTCAGGACAGCTTTTCGATAAACATGCTGGCCCTTGTCGACGGCCAGCCCAAGATCCTCACCCTTAAAGAGTGCCTTCAGCATTACCTCGACTTCCGTTTCGAGGTCATCGTCAACCGGACAAGGTTCCTGCTCAAAAAGGCCCAGGACAGGGCCCATATCCTCGAAGGCATGGCCATCGCCTGCGACAACATCGACGAGGTCATACGCATAATCCGTTCGAGCTATGACAACGCCAAGGAAAACCTTATGGAGCGGTTCGGCATAAGCGACATACAGGCCCAGGCCATCCTCGACATGCAGCTCAGAAGGCTCCAGGGCCTCGAGCGCGAGAAGATCGAGAATGAACTTCAGGAGCTCTATGCAAAGATAAAGGATTACAACGACATCCTCGCCCGCCCCGAGAGGGTCTACGGCATCATCCGCGAGGGTCTGCTCGAGATAAAGAAGCGCTTCGGCGACCCGAGACGCACCGAGATCTCTCACGACGGCTCTGATATCGACATCGAGGATCTGATCGAAGAGAAGCAGTGCGTCTATACCATGACCCGCAAGGGATATATCAAGCGTCTGCCGACCAGCACCTATCGCAGCCAGCGCCGCGGCGGAAGGGGCATAACCGGCGTTTCGACAAGGGAAGAGGACATGGCCGAGACCATGTTCACCGCCTCCAGCCATGACTATATCCTCTTCTTCACCAACAAGGGCCGCATGTACCGCCTCAAGGGCTATCAGATACCCGAAAGCTCCCGCACGGCCAAGGGCATGAATATGGTCAACCTTCTCCAGACCGAACCCGACGAGAAGATAACCTCCATGCTGCCCCTCGGCGAGTTCGACGACGATAAATATATCGTCCTTGTCACCCGCATGGGCACGATAAAGCGCATCGGCCTCGGCATGCTCCAGACGGCCAGAAAGGCCGGGGTCAGGGCCATCGGCCTTGAAGAGGGCGACGAGCTGGTATCGGTCATGGTGACCGGCGGCAGCTCCTCGATCATCATCGGCACCCACGACGGCTCGGCCATCAGGTTCGACGAGACCGAGGTAAGGCCCATGGGCCGCGAGGCCTTCGGCGTCAGGGGCATACGCCTTAAGGACGACGATTATGTCGTCGGGGCCGACGCCATAACCGAGGACGGCCTTGTCCTGACCGTCACCGAGAACGGCTATGGCAAGCTGACCGAGTGCCCCGAATACTCCAAGCATCACCGCGGCGGCGGCGGCATCACCGCCCATAACCTGACCGACAAGACCGGCGGCCTGATCGCCATCCGCACCGTGACAATGGAGGACGATCTCTTTATCATGACCAGCGACGGTGTCGTCATCCGCATGGCGGCCGACACCATAAGGCTGTGCGGCAGGGCCTCTCAGGGGGTCATACTCGTCCGCCTCGATAACGGCGCCCATGTCATCGACGTCGCCCTGACCGAAAAGGAAGAGGACGAGCCCGAGACGACCGAAGAGGGTCAGGAGACCGAGGGCGCAGAGAGCGCCGAAGAGACCCCGGATGATATATCCGAAGAGACCGAAGATCGGGAATAAATGAAGAGCATCGAGATATATACCGACGGCGCGTGCTCCGGCAACCCCGGCCCGGGAGGCTGGGGCGCCGTCCTGCGCTGGAACGGCCATGAAAAAGAGCTCTCCGGCGGAGAGAAGCAGACGACCAACAACCGTATGGAGCTCATGGGGGCGATATCGGCCTTCGAGTGCCTGCGGGAGGGGTGCAGGGTCGATCTCTATACCGACTCGCAGTATATCGTCAACGCCCTGACAAAGGGCTGGCTGGAGAGCTGGAAAAAGCGGGGCTGGAAGAAGGCCGACCGCTCGCCCGTGCTCAATGTCGACCTCTGGCAGAGGCTCGAAAAGGCCATGGAGGGCCACGAGTTGTCGGTCCATTGGGTCATGGGCCACGCCGACAACCCCTATAACAACCGCTGCGACCAGCTTGCCGTCGAGGCAAGGATGAGCTTATAAACATCGGAAAAGTTATATGATAAAAGGTCATGCTGTGCATGACCTTTTATTTTACGTTAAAAGTTGTGTATTATATTACGTTGAATTTTACAGCAGATTGGGGTATACTGTTGTCGAAAGGAGCTGAGCATTTATGCCGAACATCAAGCCAATATCCGACCTGCGCAACTATAACGAGGTCCTTTGCGATGTCGACGTCGGGTCGCCGGTCTTTCTGACCAAAAACGGCCGCGGGAAATACGCCATTCTGGATATCCATGATTACGAAAAGCTCCAGGCCACCATCCGCCTTATGAGCGAGCTGGAAAAGGGCCGCATCTCCGGCGAGACCGAGGGCTGGCTGACGCTGGAGGATGTCGAAAGGAACCTGGGCATCATTCATGAATGATCTGCATTTGTCTTTGAGCGCGCAGAACGATCTGAAAGAGATCAAAGCGTATATTTCCGAAGAGCTTGGAAGCCCTAAAGCTGCCCTTAATACTGTGGCCAGAATGACAAAAGCTATTTCAAGATTAAGAGAGCATGCATACATCGGGACATCTCTTGCTTCGATAACACCGATGGGGAAGGATTATCGTTTTCTCGTCTGCGGAAGTTATATGGTCTTTTATCGTGTGACGGGTAAGGCCGTATATGTTGACCGTGTCATCTATGGCAGACGTGATTATATCAGCATTATCATGAAGGATGTTCACCTTGAAGATATGCTGGCAGATCCGGAACAGGGCAGGGGAGAGGTTTAATTACATGGAAAACACAAATATCATCGCCGCCTATTCGGGCGGCAGCCTGCCCGCCGCCATCGGCATAGTAAGGCTGTCGGGCGAGGGCTGCATCGGGCTTCTGGGCAGGATATTCCGCCCAAAGAGCGGAAAACCGATGACTGAATGTAAAAATAATACAATGATATACGGCGAGCTATCGGCCGGCGACGGCAGAACGATAGATATCTGCCTTGCCTGCGTCTATCGCGCGCCCCATTCCTATACCGGCGAGGACATGGCCGAGATATTCTGCCACGGCTCTGAGGCCGTCGTGTCGGCCGCCCTGCGCTCTATCTTCGCCGCCGGGGGCCGTCAGGCCGAGGCCGGCGAGTTCACCAAGCGGGCCTTTTTGAACGGCAAGATGGATCTGGCCGGGGCCGAGGCGGTGGCCGACCTGATATATTCCCGCACCGAGCAGGGGGCCAAGAACGCCGCCGCCCTGCTGCGGGGCGACAGCTTCCGCGAGCTGGAGGCCATGCGGGACCAGCTGACCGGGCTGATATCCCATTTCTATGCCGTCTGCGATTACAGCGACGAGGAGATAGAGCCCTTCGAGTATCAGGCGGCACGGGAAAAGCTGGGCGGCTTCCGGGCGCGGCTCGAGCATCTGTATGAGGGATATCTGCGCTCCGACCGGCTGCGGGACGGCCTGCCCGTGGCCGTGGTAGGGCGTCCCAACGCCGGGAAATCCTCCATATTCAACCGCCTTGCCGGGTTCGAGCGGGCCATAGTCACCGACGAAGCCGGAACGACCCGCGACGTTGTCGGCCAGCGGGTCACCCTGAATGGCAGGGATTTTTCCCTTATGGACACCGCCGGGCTGCGTATGGGTCAGAGCCGGGCCGAGCAGATGGGCATCGACCGCAGCCGAAGGGCGGCCGAGGACGCCGGTCTGGTCATGGCGGTATTCGACGGCTCGCGCCCCTTCGATGACGAGGATCGGGAGACCATAGAGCTCTGCCGGGGCAAAAATGCCGCCGCGGTAATAAACAAATGCGATGCAGAACAGCTCTTTGACGAGGGGCGGCTGGAGGGAGCCTTCGACAAAATACTTCATATTTCGGCATTGACCGGCGAGGGGCTCGAGGGGCTTATATCATGGCTGACCGACAGCGCCCCCGACATGACCGAGGTCCTTATAACCAGCCAGCGTCAGGCCGAGCTGATACACCGCGCATCCCTTGCGCTGGCCGAGGCCGAGCGCTCGGCAGGGGAGGGGATGACGGCCGACGCCTTCCTTTTAGACGCCGAGCAGGCCGCGAGGCTGATCGGCCAGGTCATGGGCAGGGATGTCGATATTGACATCGCCCAGGGCATATTCTCGCGGTTCTGCGTGGGAAAATAGATACTTATAGTTTAAAATATATTAAAATATACTTGAAGTTTTGAAATATAGGCCGGTCATCGGCCGGAAGAGGTGCAGCAATGGGCATTGTATCGGGTGAGTTTGATATCGTCGTCATCGGCGCGGGGCACGCCGGGATAGAGGCGGCGCTGGCGGCGGCGCGGCTGGGCTGCCGCACGGCATGCCTCTGCACCTGTCTCGACGCCGTCGGGAATATGCCCTGCAACCCCTCGATCGGCGGCACGGCAAAGGGTCAGCTTGTGCGTGAGATCGACGCCCTCGGCGGCGAGATGGCCCGGGCGGCCGACGCCACGACCATACAGTTCCGCATGCTCAACCGGGGCAAGGGCCCGGCCGTTTACTCTCCCCGCGCCCAGGTCGACCGCATGGCATACCGCGCATATATGAAGCATGCCCTCGAAGCCTGCCCCGGCCTCAGCCTTATCCAGGGGGAGGCAGCCGAGATACTTATAGATGAAAAAAGGCAGGTCCGTGGGGTCAGGATGGCCTCCGGCCTCGAGCTCTCCTGCCGGGCCGCCGTCATGGCCACCGGGACATATCTCAAACGCGCCACCTTTGCCGGGCTCTATTCCCGCCCTTCGGGGCCCGACGGCATGCTTCCGGCAGCCATGCTGTCCGACAGCCTCCGGGCGCTGGGGCTGCCCCTGCGCCGGTTCAAGACCGGCACCCCGGCAAGGCTCGACGGCCGCACCATCGACTATTCGGCCATGGAGGTCCAGCATGGCGAGGACGGGGCCTTCAGCTACGGCGGGACGCCCGGGGAGGCCCGGGCGGTCTGCCATCTGCTCTATACCAATGAAAGGACCCACGAGATCATAAGGGGGGCCCTTGACCGTTCGCCTCTATTTACCGGGGTCATAGAGGGGGTCGGCCCGCGGTACTGCCCCTCGATCGAGGACAAGGTGGTGCGCTTCCCCGAAAAGACCCGCCACCAGTTGTTTATAGAGCCCTGCGGCCTCGATACCTCAGAGGTCTATCTTCAGGGTCTGTCGACCTCGCTGCCCGAGGATGTCCAGATCGAGATGCTGCACAGCATAAAGGGCCTCGAAAATGTCGAGGTCATGCGCTTCGGCTATGCCATCGAGTACGACTGTCTCGATCCCCTCTGCCTCGACCTGACCCTCGGGGTCAAGGGCATAGGCGGGCTTTACGCCGCCGGGCAGCTCTGCGGCAGCTCGGGCTATGAAGAGGCGGCGGTGCAGGGTCTCGTGGCAGGAATCAACGCCGCCGTGCGTATCAAGGGCGGGCAGCCCTTTACCATGACCCGCGCCGACGGCTATATCGGCACATTGATCGACGATCTGGTCACCAAGGGGACAAACGAGCCCTATCGAATGATGACCTCCCGCTCGGAATACCGCCTGACCTCCCGGCAGGATAACGCCGACCGCAGGCTGATGGGCTATGGCCTCGAACTGGGACTGGTCGGCCGGGAGCGATACGAGCGCATGGAGGAGAAATACCGCATGGCGGAGGAAGAGATAAGGCGGCTCAAAAAGACCTCTGTGCCTCCCTCTGCGCGGCTCAATGCCATACTCGAAGGGCGGGGCACCACCCCTGTCTCGACCGGAGTGCCCCTTATAGAGCTTCTGCGCCGCCCCCAGCTCGATTACGCCGTTCTGGCCGAGGTCGACCCCGGCCGCCCCGACCTGCCGCCCGAGGTGGCCGAGCAGGTCGAGATCAACGTCAAGTACGAGGGCTATATCCGCCGCGGCCTCAAGGAGGCCGAGGAGCAGAAGCGCCTTGAGAACCGCCTTCTGCCCGAGGATCTGGATTATATGTCGATCAGGCTGCTGCGTGTCGAGGCGCGGCAGAAGCTGGCCGCCGTCCGCCCCCGGACGCTGGGTCAGGCCGGAAGGATATCGGGGGTGTCTCCGGCCGACATCGGCGGGCTTATGGTATATCTCGGCAGTTTGGAGGATAAAAAGAATGTTTGATGAGATCATCAGCGAATGCCTTTCGGGCTTCGGAATGGAGTTAGACGGGGCGCAGCTGGCAAGGCTCGGGCAGTTTTCCGATTTCCTGCTTGAAAAAAATAAGGTCATGAACCTGACGGCCATCAAAGAGCCCGGCGAGGTCGCCCGCCGCCATATGGCCGACAGCCTCTTCCTCTATACCTGCGCCGATCTGCGGGGCAAAAGGATACTCGATATCGGAACGGGCGCCGGTTTCCCCGGCATGCCCCTCAAGCTCTATGACCCGGGGCTCGATATCACCATGCTGGACAGCACGGCCAAGCGCATAAACTTCATAAACGAGGCGGCCGCAAGGCAGGGCATAGAGGTCAGCACCGTTGCCGCCCGGGCCGAGGATGCCGTAAAGGAGCTGCGGGGCAGCTTCGATATCGTCACCTCCCGCGCCGTTGCGCCCCTCAATATCCTGACCGAGCTTTCGATGCCCTTCCTCAAAAAGGACGGACTTTTCCTGCCGATGAAGAGCTTCAACGACGCCGAGGCCGAGGAGGAGCGCCGGGCCGCCCGGGCCATCGCCTTCATGGGCGGAAAGCTCGAGGGCAGGCGCGAGTATTCGGTCGAGCCGGGCGTAAAGCGTCAGGTTCTGGTCATCCGACGGGTCGCCCCCAGCCCCAAGGGCTATCCGAGGAGCTACGCCGCCATATCGAAAAAGCCGCTTTAAGGATAACTGTCAGAAGCCCGCACCATCGGTGCGGGCTTCTTCGACAAATAAGCTCCGGCATGCGGGCCGGGTGTCGCGGCCGCATTGCGATGCGCTTCGCGGGTCAACGTGTATTTGACGCGCGCATGTCGCGGCAAATACAGATTTGATAGCGCCTGCGGCGCAGGACGAGTCTGCGGAAGCTGCGCACCGATATGCATTCCCCTTGAGGGGAAGGTGTCGGGCTTGCCCGACG
>CAKUAK010000103.1 GCA_934636325.1 uncultured Eubacteriales bacterium | reverse complement strand
GGGGGATCGAGGATCAGAAATCGACCTCTGTATCGTAATAGCAGCATTTAAGCAGCTTCTCCATCTCCTCCTGGCTGGGCTGGCGGGGATTGGAGCCGGTGCAGGCATCGCCGATGGCGTTCCTGGCGATCTCGGGCAGGCGGGCAAGGAAGACATCCTCGGGTACGAAGCCCTGTTCGACGGGATAGCTGTCGGTGCCGTAATTCTTGATGCAGTGGGGGATGCGCAACTGGTCGTTCATGCCGCGGAGATATTTGATGAGCAGCTCGACCTTCTCTTCATCGCTGTTTCCGCCGAGACCCATATAGTCGGTGATGACGCCGTAGCGCTTGCGGGCCGTTTCATCCTTGGCGTTAAAGGCGATGACCTTGGGCAGATACATGGCGTTGGCCGCGCCGTGGATGATGTGGGCGCCGTGATCGGCAAAGGCCGCGCCGGTCTTGTGGGCCATCGAGTGGACGATGCCCAGCAGGGCGTTGGAGAAGGACATACCGGCCAGGCACTGGGCGTTGTGCATCGAATCGCGTTTGGCCATATCGCCGTTATAGGAATCGACGAGATCGTTCTGGATCATCTTAATGGCAAAGACGGCCAGGGGATCGGTGTAATCTGTATGGGCCGTCGAAACATAGGCCTCGATGGCATGGGTCATGGCATCCATACCGGTGTGGGCGACCAGCTTCTGGGGCATGGTCTCGGCCAGATCGGGATCGACGATGGCGACATCGGGGGTGATCTCGAAATCGGCGATGGGGTATTTGATGCCCTTGGCATAATCGGTGATGATAGAGAAGGCCGTTACCTCTGTGGCTGTGCCGGAGGTAGAGGATATGGCGCAGAAATGTGCCTTGGTGCGCAGCTTGGGCAGTCCGAATACCTTGCACATGTCCTCAAAGGTGACTTCGGGGTACTCATACTTGATCCACATGGCCTTGGCCGCGTCGATAGGCGAGCCGCCGCCCATTGCGATTATCCAGTCGGGCTGGAAGCGGATCATGGCCTCGGCGCCGCGCATAACGGTCTCGACCGAGGGATCGGGCTCTATGCCTTCAAAAAGCTCGACCTCCATGCCGGCCTCTTTAAGATACTCTACGGCCTTATCGAGAAAGCCGAAGCGCTTCATAGAGCCGCCGCCGACACAGATCATCGCACGCTTGCCCTTGAAGGTCTTGAGGGCTTCCAGAGCTCCCTTGCCGTGGTAAAGGTCACGGGGAAGAGTGAATCGGGTCATATGTATTTGCCTCCTTTGTTATCGCGCCGCAAGGTAGGACGCCCTGTGGCTTTCTGATTCCAGTATAGCTTTGTGACAATAATTTGTCAATTATATTTGACAAAAAAATATCACCATATTTTACAATCGCTTTTTGTTGAAAGATACCGAAAACGGCATCCTGCTGGGGCACGCCGGTCCTTCCCGATATCTATATGCTTTGACCGAAGCGTTTAGAAATAATAATGGCCTGCGCGGGGACATCCCGCGCAGGCCGGAGGGAGAAAACGGTTTTATCAGATGACGTTGTAAGCCTTGAGGAGCTTTTCGACGTCGGTGTTGTTGATCTTTTCGAGGGCCATTTTTGCGGCCATCTTTTCAAAGAAGCCCATATCCATGTCGGTCACCTTCTTGCCGTCGCGCAGCTTTACCGTGGCGTCGAGCAGAGAGCGGACGTCAAAGACGCTGCCCCAGACCTCGGGCACGCCGCGGTCGACGTTGAGCAGGGTATAGACGGCCTCCATGCCGGTGCGCATGGAATACTCGGTGGTGAATATCGTGTCGCGGGGTGTCTCTGCGAACTGGCCGAGGAAGGCGAAGTTGACAGATCCTTCGGGGACAACGGCGGGACGGTCGCCGTAAGCGCGGGGCATGAAGAAGGCGTCGATATAGGGCATCATGACGGGCACGGTATTGGCGCTGTGCTCAGCCATATCCTCGATCTCATTTTCGGGGACACCGAGGTGATAGAGCCATTCCATGCAGATCTCCTTGCCGGTGCATTCACGCATGGGCTTTTTGATAAAGTCGCCCGGCTTGTCGGTGAAGAGGGAATAGAGCCATACGAGGCAGTGTCCCTTGGGTTGGTCGCGGAACTGAGGCTGGCGGTTTATCGTCCAGCTCATGAGCCACGAGGAGTCCTTGACCGTAACGATGCCGCCGGTAACAACACCGCCAGAGAAGGGATCGCGCTTGCAGATATTCTTGATATAGGGGATGATGCGTCCGTCAAGGGTCTCTACGGTGGCGCTCATCCAATTTGTCTGCTCGGGGTCGCTGCAGAACTTATCGGGATGGCCGAAGGCCGGGTCCTGTGCGGCGATCTTTCGCCACATATCCCAGCCGCCGCCCGGCTTGATCTCTGTATTATAGGGCGCGGGGGTATTCTGACTGCCCATCGAAGAGTTCTCGACGCAGCCGCCGTTGGTGATGAAAACAAGATCGTTTTCGGTCAGGTCGATGCCGTCTTCCTTGTCGTCATGGATGATATCTATGCGGGTCGCCTGCTTGCGTCCGTTTGTGCAGTCGAAGCGGACATTGGTGACCTTTACTCCGAAGTGGAAGCAGACGCCGTGATCTTCGAGGTACTTGACCATCGGTAGGATGATCGACTCATACTGGTTATACTTGGTGAAGCGGAGGGCCTTGAAATCGGGCAGGCCGCCGATATGGTGGATATAGCGCTGGATATAAAGCTTCATCTCAAGGGCGCTGTGCCAGTTTTCAAAGGCGAACATCGTGCGCCAGTAAAGCCAGAAGTTGGAGTTAAAGACCTCGTCGTCAAAGACATCGGTTATGCGCTTGTCCTGGAGCTCTTCGCTGGGTGTGAAGAAGAGCTTCATGATCTCAAGGGCGCCCTTGTCGGAAATATCGAACTTGCCGTCGGTATGGGCGTCCTGTCCGCGCTTTTCGGTGGCGCGGCAGAGGGAGTAGTTGGGGTCGGCCTTGTTGAGCCAGTAGTATTCGTCAAGAACGCTTGCACCCTCGGTCTCGATAGAGGGGATGGAGTGGAGCAGATCCCACATGACCTCGAAATGGTTGTCCATCTCGCGGCCGCCGCGCATGACATAGCCGATGTTTTCGAACTTGTATCCGTCGCATGCGCCGCCGGCGACCTTATCCTTTTCGAGGATGTGAATGCGTTCGCCCTTCATCTGTCCGTCGCGGACAAGATAGCAGGCCGCGGTCAGCGCCGCAAGGCCGCTGCCGATTATATATGCCGATTTTCCGTCGACGCCCTCGGGCTTCTTCGGACGGGCAAAGGCTTCATAGTTACCGCTTGAATAATACATATATATGCCTCCTGTTTTATCGGTGGTGTTTTCTTTTCCTTATGGCTGTATATTAGCATTGCCGGAAAAAGATCACAATAAACAGAAAAAGCCATTTGATAAAAGTTTTATCAAATGGCCGTGATTGATAAAAAATCAGGCTTCGATGATATCTGTGCGATAGCGTTCGAGGGCAGAGGCGATATTGCCGCTGACAAGAAGGGTCAGGCGGTGGATTATCTTGTGCGGATCCTCCTTCATATCGTTTTTGACCCAGTCGAGCATGAGGCCGACCAGCGCGTGCTTATAGAAGTTTGCGATGAACTCTTTGTCGTCGCGGCGGACATCCATGCCTTCGGCGCGCTCTTCAATCACCCCTATCATAAGATCATAGGTCAGCTTGTGGAGATAGGTCTCTATATGCTCGCGTCCGACCGAGCGATAGACATTCATTATGAAGGGCTTGTTTGCCTCGACCGCCTCGAAGATCTGTAAAAAGCCCTGCTGCCAGGTATCATAGTGCTTTTTGTCCTCAAGCGCCTGTTTGGCGTCTTCGACGCAGACCCATTCGACAAGATCGTATATATCCTTGAAATGATAGTAAAAGGTCATGCGGCTTATGCCGCAGTCCTCGGTTATGTCGTTTATCGTAATTTTTGTCAGGGGCTTTTGAAGCAGCAGCTTTTTAAGCGAGGCCTCCAGCGCCCTTTTTGTCACCTGTGACATAACAGTTCCTCCGTTTCCCGGGTTTGGCTGTATTATATCACGGGACAGGGCGCGAATCCATTGACGGAAAATGAATAATGAAAAGGCCGCCCGGCTTTTGCCGGACGGCTGGAATAGCTATGTATCCTATTTGATGGGCTGGGGCTTTATACCCTTGGGGATCGGGCAGATATAGCCCTCGGGGCCGACGGCCTCGGCATGCTCGGCCTTGGCGGCGGCAAGCAGCTCGGGCTTGGTCATCAGGTCGATGACTGTGGCGGCCATGACCTCGCCGGCATAGAGCATACCCTTGTGGGCGATAGAGGACTTGCCCTGTGCGACGATCTGCCAGCTGTGGCCCGGGGTGTCGGCGGCCAGCGTTACGGTGTTGATCTGGGCTGTCGGGCAGACCCAGCTTACATCGCCGACGTCGGTCGAACCGCCCATAGCCTTGCCGGAGGGATAATAGGGCATGATGAAATCGTTGAGGGGATGGCCGACATGCTCTTTGATGAACTTGACGGCTTCGGGTCCGGCCTCGCGGTTCTTTTCGACCAGATCCTGAACGGCGGGGGCCGTCGATTTATATACCTCGGCCAGCTTGAGCTCTTCTTCGGTGTACTGGGGCATGGGTACCTTATTGAGGTTTTCATAAAGGTCGCGCTCGAGGGTGACGTTGTTGACGACATTGGAGCAGGCCTTGATGAACTCGTATTCCATCCTTGTGTGTGTCATGAGAGCCGCGCCCTTGGCGATGTCGATGACCCACTCATAGATCTCCTGTGCCTGCTTGTTCTTCGGCGCGCGGCAGAGATAAAGGACCTCGGCCACAGGCTGGACGACATTGGGGGAGAATCCGCCGGTGTTGGTGATGGCATAGTGTACCCTTGCCTCGGGGATGATGTGCTCACGCAGGAACTGAACGCCGACATTGAGCAGCTCGACGGCGTCGAGGGCCGACCGTCCGTTGTAGGGATCGCCGGCGGCGTGGGCCGATACGCCATAGAACTTGAACTTGACCTGGATGTTGGCAAGAGAGCTGGTGTTGGCGGCGGCGTTGGTCGTGCCGGGATGCCATGTGATAGCGGCGTCAAGAACGTCGAAAACGCCTTCGCGGGCCATGAAGGCCTTGCCCGAGCCGCCCTCTTCGCCGGGGCATCCGTAATAGATGACCGTGCCCGACTGGCCGCTTTCTTCAAG
This sequence comes from uncultured Eubacteriales bacterium, assembly GCA_934636325.1. Taxonomy (GTDB): domain Bacteria; phylum Bacillota; class Clostridia; order Oscillospirales; family Butyricicoccaceae; genus RGIG1902. The sequence goes on along the minus strand of CAKUAK010000103.1, from coordinate 34,000 downwards.
GAACTGCTTTACGGCGATGGCGGCGGCGATGGAGCCTACGCCAAGGAGGTTATGTCCGCAGCCGTGACCGGGGCAGCCTTCCTTATACCATTCCTTTTCTGTCGCGCCCGCGACCTGGCTCAGGCCAAACAGGGCGTCGTATTCGCCAAGCAGGCCGATGACGGGCTTGCCGCTGCCGAAGGTGCCCGAGAAGGCCGTTTCGACCCCGCCGATGCCCTTTTCCACCTTGAAGCCTTCGGATTCGAGAAGCGCGCAGAGCTCTTCCATCGACTTATGCTCGGTAAAGGCTGTTTCGGCGTATTCCCATACGTTGTCGCTGGCCTTTATCAGCTTGCCGGCCTTCGAGTTGATGCACTCGATGATTTTTTCAATGCTCATTTCGTTGACCATCCTTTACAAAAAGAATCGATTTGATTTGTGAAAATACAACAAAAAGTGGCTTCCGTTAAAACAAATAATATTGAAAGCATCTAAATTATACCACAAAAATCCCTCCGCGTAAAGCGAAAAGCGTCGATTTGCTTTAACATGATAAAGAAGAATGGAAACTGAAATAATTGTGTTGACATCGGGCCCCGGATTAAAGTATAATATATGAGCACAATCAATAACGGGGTGTAGCTCAGCTGGCAGAGCGCTTGGTTCGGGACCAAGAGGCCGTGCGTTCAAGTCGCATCACTCCGACCATTATTTCGGAGCAGGTGTTCTATCGCCTGCTTCATTTTTATATAGAGATACAGAAACGGTACAACAGGCAAAATATATAAAAGAGGATGGCATCGTATTTTGATGCCATCCTCTTTTGGTATAAGCAGCCCCTCAGCTCTCAAGCCGGAAGCTCTCGGCCATCATGCGAAGCTGTTCCGCCTGTGATTCGACTTCAGCCTGGTCGGCATTGTCAAGGCTCCAATGGATCTCGACCCAATAGCACGTGCCGTCGGCCGACACGGGATAGAGATAGACTATAGTGTTGCTTAACCCCTCCTGCGTGACGCAGCGATAGTATCCATCCAGCTCCTCTACGGTGCGGCCGGAGTTACGCAGACCGGTCAGCTCATCTGCAAGGCTGTCCTGCTTTATAACGTCGATATAGGTGTCGCTGCTGTCAGACCACCACCGGCGTGTTCCGGCATTGCGAAGCCATCGGCCGAGGATGCGGATGCTCCACTCATCGGCGTAAAAGCGGTCGTCATCGCCGGTTTGGGTATCACCGACCTGGAAGCTGTCGGGTAGGGGAGAATCCCCCTCGGTGTACGGCCATGAGATATGGCTGCCGCGGTAGGTGTCTCCGTCAATGCAGAGATAGACATTACCGCTGTTCGTGACCGTGTGCTGAATGCCGTCGGTCGTGGTGACATAGAGAGTAGCCGTACTGCCGCTGAGAGCCTCCGGCGCGCTGACATAGCTCCCGCTGCTTTTGTTGATAAGGGCGACCGCCTCGACGATCTCATCAGAGGTCAGGTCTTTATACTGTCTGCCGCTGATCTGCGGCATGACGGCCAGCTCGATCCGCGCCACATCCTCCACGCGCAGGTCCTTTGCCCACCTGATAGTTTCGTGCTGGGGATCGGTCAGAAAGCATACCGCCACGACAATGCAGACAACTATCGAGGCCGCGATCATCAGGAACGCGGGCTTTTTGTAATGAAGCATATTTTTCACCCGCTCTTTCACGCCGACCTCGCCGAAAGCCAGCGGGCAGGAGAGCGACATCTTGCGCGGCATGCTGCATGCCAGCAGTACCGTCGAATAGGTCCTGACGGCCTCTTTGTCCATATCGCGGATCACACGCTCGTCGCAGGCCAGCTCGATATCACGGCAGAACAGCGCATATGCCAGCCACAGCATCGGATCGAACCAGTAGACGGCCAGCAGCGCAAAGCCCAGCGGCTTCCACAAGTGGTCTCGGCGCGCAAGGTGGGCACGTTCGTGGGCCAGAACATTTCGCCGCTGCACCTCGTTAAGGGCAGAGGGCAGATAAATGCGCGGCCTGACAATGCCCAAAATGAACGGTGAAGAGGTGGCGTCGCAGAGAAAGATATTCCCACGCATACAGAGTGACGCGCTCACGCGCCTCCGCAGCCGGAGATAGCTCACGAGGGCATACAAAAGCATCGCGGCAAGGCCGACGAGCCAGATACAGCCCGCGATCTCTGCCCAGACATAGAGCGGGTTGACGCTCATTTCCTCTTCGGCGGCAAAGCTTTTGCTGAGCGATGGGTTGACCGCGTTATCAATGATATCCACACCGCTGGTTATGGCGGGCGCGGGGTCGAACTGCACGGCCCTGGGACTGATCGTTTCGGCGCTGGGTATAAGGCTCAAAGGGCTCTCGATGGAAAAGGGCAGTATCAGGCGCAGGGCGACGATGCCCCAAAGCAGGACATTTATCCACTTGGGCGAACGCCTTAACACAAGGCGGAGCACCAGAACGGCAAGCACCAGCCAGCTTGCCGAAATGCTCAGATTCAAGAGCTTTAAAAAGACGTTGGCCATTGAGCGTTACTCCTTTCCGAAGCGGTCGATCATCTGCTTGATCTCGGCAATGTCCTTCTCAGAAAGGGACTTCCGCGTGGTGAAGGCGGCGAGAAAGGCGGGCAGCGAGCCATCGAAGGTCTCCTCGACAAATTTCTCGCTCTGCATGGCGTTGTATTCCTCCTGTGACAAGATCGAAGTCACCATACCGTTTTTGTTCTGGAATATACCGTGCTCACAGAGCTTTTTTAAAACCGTGTAGGTCGTTGATTTTTTCCACCGCAGCTCCTGCTCGCACAGCTTGACCAGTTCGCCGGATGTCAGCGGCTCGTGCTGCCAGATCAGTTCGGCAAAATGTGTCTCGACAATGCCCAGCTTGTAGCATTCCATATAGATACCTCCTTGCTGGTCTATTTGTGATAGACCCATGATGATATTTGAAGTCTATCATGAATAGACTGAGATTGTCAAGCCTGTTTTGTGATATCTGTTCGGCCGCTTCATCCGTCGGGGGGTATTCTAAATTTGCGGTTTAAATCAAGGTTTCGATATGATATAATAAATCATATATCAAGGCTCCTTCTGTGACGGAAGGAGCCTGAAAACGGCTTAAACACAGTATGTACAGGTATTCTTTGCCGTTTTTTTATAAAAGATCACCGGCATGCCGCTGGATGGGAGGGATTTGATGGAGCTGCGTGTCCTGCGCTATTTTCTTGCCGTTGCTCGTGAGGAAAACATAACCAAGGCGGCCACGCTGCTCCATGTGACACAGCCGACCCTTTCACGCCAGCTTATGCAGCTGGAGAACGAGCTTGGCGTCAAGCTGTTCCGGCGCAGCCAGTACCGCGTCGTTCTGACCGACGACGGTATGCTGCTGCGCAGGCGGGCCCAGGAGATCATAGAGCTGGCCGACAAGGCCGAGCGCGAGCTTCAGCATCACGAGGAAGAGCTGACCGGAGAGGTCTCCATCGGGTGCGGCGAGACAAGGGGCATGAGCTTTCTTTCGGAGCATATCGTCGAGTTCAGAAGGCTGCATCCGCAGGTGCAGTTCAGCATTTACAGCGCCAATGCCGACGATGTAAAAGAGCGCATTGAAAAGGGCCTTTTGGATATGGGCCTGCTGGCCGAGCCGGTCGATATCGGGCGCTATGCCTTTCTGCGTGTGCCGCAGAAGGACAGGTGGGGCGTCCTGGTGCCGAAGGGGCACAGGCTGGCCGAAAAAAGCGGCGTGACCCCGCAGGATCTGGTCGGCACGCCGCTGCTCATAAGCGTGCGCGAAAGTGTACGCAGTGAGCTTGCCGGGTGGTTCGGCGATGCATACGATAAAATAGAGATCGCCGGATATTTCAATCTTATTCTCAACGCCGCCAATATGGTGGAGAACGGCGTGGGGGCGGCCCTTTCTTTTGACTTCGGAAATATCTCCGACGCGGTGACGTTTGTGCCGCTGTTTCCCAAGCTGGAGACAGGGACGGTGCTCGCATGGAAGAAGGATCAGAGCTATTCTCCCGCGGCCGAGCAGTTCCTTGATTTCGTTAAAAATGCTGAAAAGGCATTTATGTTTTCTCAAAATGGGTATTAGACATATTTGTGCGGTGGATATAAAATAAAGGCATCCGAAAGGGTGCCTTTATTTTTATGTCCGGGAGATGAGCAGATGACACAGCAAGAGGCCGCCGAGCGCTATAATATACCCATATCCATCCTGAAGGAATATGAAAAATGGGGGTTGTGCGGGGCGCTCAAAAAGGTGATCGGAGCATGGCAGTATGACGATGAGGATCTGAAGCGTCTAAGCACGATAATGACCCTTCACGATATCGGCTTTACCTCTGACGAGATAGAGATATATATGCGACTTCTGCTGGAGCAGCCCCAAAGCTGCGGCGCGCGCCTGCGGATGATAGAGGAAAAGAGAAACGCGACATTGGAAGAGATACATTTTCAGGAAAAGCAGCTGGCGAGGCTCGATTACCTTCGCCGTGAGATAGAGAAGAACCCGATGAGCAAATAATAAAAGGAGGCAGTATTATGAACAGAGCAGAAAAAACCGAAAAGACCATGCGGGAGCTGTATGGAAGCACGCAGACAGCCTTGGCGCAGACCGCCCCCGACTTTGCGGCCATCAAGGCAAGGCTGATATACGGCGAGATATACGCCGAGGAAAAGCTGAGCGCCCGCATGCGCGAGCTTGTGATACTGGCCGTGGCAGTTACCAATCAGACGGTGAACGAGGTCAGACGTCACACCGCGGCGGCGCTGGCCGCCGGTGTCAGACCCGAGGATATCAAAGAGGCGGTATATCACTGCGCACCCTATATCGGCCTCGGAAAGGCCGAGAACGCCGTCATGGCTGTAAACGAGGTGTTTGAGGAAAAGGGCATTGCCATGCCTCTGGAGAGCGGCCGTACCGTTACGGAAGAGAGCCGCCTTGCCGACGGCATCGCGGTGCAGAAGTCGATCTTCGGAGAGCATATCGACGCCATGCGCGCCAACGCGCCGCAGAACCAGAAGAATATTCAGGATTATCTTTCGGGCTATTGCTTCGGCGATTTCTATACCCGGGGATTTCTGTCGGTGCCCGAGCGCGAGATGCTGACCTTTGCCGTGCTCTGCGCCCAGGGCGGATGCGAGCCCCAGCTCAAGTCCCACGTCAAAGGCAATGCAGGGGTAGGAAACACCAAAGAGGATCTGCTGGCCGCCCTGACGGTCTGCATACCCTATATCGGCTTTCCGCGGACGCTGAATGCGCTGGGGTGCATCAACGAGATGCTGCCCGAAGCCGGAAAATAATGACCGAAAAACGCTGCAAAATCGGAGGAAGAAAAGATGAATAAAACTTTAGTTGCATATTTTTCCGTAAGCGGCCAGACGGCAAAGCTGGCCAAGACGATCGCCGACGTGACCGGCGGAGATCTTTTCGAGATCGCGCCCGAAACGCCGTATACCGCCCATGATCTCGACTGGAACGATAAGGCCAGCCGAAGTACGATCGAGATGAAGAATCCCAAGAGCCGTCCGGCTATTGCCGGTAGGGTGGGGGATATGACACAGTACGACACCCTGTTCATCGGCTTCCCCATCTGGTGGTATCAGGCCCCGCGCATAATAGAGACATTCCTTGAGAGCTATGATCTTTCGGGCAAGACGGTCATACCCTTTGCCACCTCCGGCGGCAGCGGCATGGGCGGCGAGGATATCCTCAAGGCCGCGTGCTCGAAGGAGACCGGATGGCTTCCCGGCAAGCGCCTGAGCAGCCGCGAAAGCGCGGCGTCGGTGCAGAAGTGGATCGACAGCCTGAATATCTGAGAAAAGGAGCTGGGCGGATATGAAATACACGAAACTTGGCGGCACCGATATCGAGATCTCGAAGATCTGCGTCGGGTGCATGAGCTTCGGCAAGACCGGCACGATGCACGATTGGACGCTGGACGAAAAAAAGACCGGCGATGTGGTAAGGCATGCCCTTGATCTCGGAATAAACTTTTTCGACACGGCCAACGGCTATTCGGCCGGGACCAGCGAGGAATACCTCGGGAAAGCGCTCAAGGACAATATCGCCCGAGATAAGGTCGTCATCGCGTCAAAGGTCTATTTTAATCCCGGCAGGCTGTCGCGCGAGGCCATCATGCGCGAGATCGACGGCAGCTTAAAGCGCCTGGGGACCGATCATCTCGATCTTTATATTATCCATCGCTTTGATTACGATACCCCGATAGAAGAGACGATGGAGGCGCTGAACGACCTTGTAAAGGCCGGAAAGGTAAGGGCGCTTGGGGCCTCGGCCATGTACGGATATCAGTTCCAGAATATGCAGCTCTGCGCCCGCGACCACGGCTGGGCAAGGTTCGAGGCCATGGAGAACCACTATAATCTGCTTTACCGCGAGGACGAGCGCGAGCTCATCCCAATATGCCGCCAGATGGGCGTAAGCCTTATGCCATACAGCCCGCTGGCCGCCGGGCATCTGACACGCCCGATGTGGAACACTGATACCGTCCGCAGCCGGACCGATAGGGTGGCCATGGGCAAATACGACACGACCGAACAGCAGGATATGCAGATCGTCGGGCGTGTGCATGAGCTGGCCGAAAAATACGGCGTCAAAATGCAGCAGATAGCGCTGGCATGGCATTGGGCCAGAGGCGTGGCCTCGCCGATAGTCGGCGCGACAAAGGCGGCTTATCTCGATGACGCCGCGGGCGCGCTTGATATAGAGCTTACGGCAGAGGACATCTCCTATATCGAAGAGCCGTATCTGCCCCACAGGATCGTCGGGGCCATCGACAAGAATCCGCCGCAGGGCGTCATGCTGCTCGACGAGAAGAAATAAAGTCCTTCGTTTAACAACAGTTTAAAACATGTCCGCGCGGTATGGTATAATAGGCCTGATATCAAATGGGAGGTCAGGCCTATGACCATTAAAAAGCGTTTGGCGCGTTCCAATATCGCCATGCTCGTCATTCCCGTCTTGACGGCGGCGGTGCTCCTTTTCATCGGGATGACTGTCGCCTTCGGGCTGTTAAAGTATGTTTATCTACCGCGTCTGGGGGTCTCGTTTCATGATCTGCACCAGACCGGAGAGCAGCTTGAAGATGTTCTGTCGGGCTTCGGCGCGATGATATGCATTTATGCCGGCGCTGTGGCGGCAGCTCTGCTGCTGACCATCGTGCTTACGAATATTTATCTGACGCGGATGCTGTTCCGCCATATCTCTGGGCCTCTCGATCTGCTCGTTGCCGGTGTGGCAAGGGTGCGTGACGGCGACCTTGACACGCCGATAGCCTACGGCGGGAAGGACGAGTTCAAGGCGGCCTGCGACGCCGTCGATGAGATGGCGCTTCGGCTCAAGACATCCCTCGAGCAGCAGCAGGAGGAGCAGCAGAAAAAGCAGGAGCTCATCGCCGGCATGTCCCACGATCTCAAAAGCCCGCTGACCTCTATCCGCGCCTATACAGAGGCGCTTCTGGACGACGTGGCGAGGGATGAACAGGCGCGGCGCCGCTATCTCGAGACGATACATGCAAAAGAGATCGACATAGAGGGCATGGTCGGCCGCCTCTTCGAGTTTGCCAAGATGGAGACCGGCAGCTATCCTGTTCATGCCGAGGCGCTGCCGCTTTCAGAGACGCTGGCCAAAATGATAAACGAACCGGGAATGGGCGGCATGGAGATCGGGCTTGACATCCCGGATGATCTCGGGGTGACGGCCGACCGCGAGCTGCTCGGCAGGGTCGTTTCGAATATCCTGACCAACAGCCGCAAATACGGCGGGCGTGACGATATGCGGATCGATATTTCCGCGAGGGAGACAGGCGGCATGGCCGAGGTCTCCTTCAGCGATAATGGGGCCGGTGTCCCCGCAGAGCAGCTTTCCAAGCTATTCGACCTGTTTTATCGCGGGGACGCATCGCGCACTGCGCCGGGAAGCGGCAGCGGACTGGGGCTCGCCGTGGTCAAAAAGGCCGTGACGGCAATGGGAGGGCAGGTCCGCGCCGAAAATGTCGACGGTGGGGGACTGAGAATCATACTGACCCTGCCCCTTTCAAAGGAGGACAGCCATGGCTAAAATACTCATCATCGAAGACGACGCCGATATCGCAGCCATAGAGCGCGATTATCTCGAGCTCAGCGGATATGAGGTGCAGATATGCTCCGACGGCACGTCGGGGCTGAAAGAGGCTATGTGCGGTCAATACGATCTGATGCTGCTCGACCTTATGCTGCCCGGAACGGATGGATTTTCTATCTGCCGCACGGTGCGCGAAAAAAGGGATATACCGATACTTATGGTCACGGCGCTGAGCAAGGATGTCGATAAGATACGCGGGCTGGGCTTCGGGGCCGACGACTATATCGAAAAGCCCTTTTCGCCAAGCGTCCTTGTGGCGCGTGTCAAGGCGCATCTGGCCCAGTACCGTCGGCTCAAGCCGCAGGATGAAGGGCGTCCCAGGCTCGTGACGGCCGGGGTGCTTACCGCCGATCCCGAACAGCGCCTTATATTCAAAAACGGAGAGCAGCTGCCCTTGAAAAACAAGGAATACGAGCTGCTGCTCTTCCTCATGCGTCATCCGGGGCAGGTGTTCAGCCGCGAGGATCTCTATGAGATGATCTGGGGTCTCGAATCAATGGGCGACAATGTTACCGTTGCCGTACACATAAACCGTCTGCGCGAAAAGGTGGAGGACGATCCTTCCCACCCAAAGCTGCTCCAGACCGTATGGGGGGTCGGATACCGCCTCAGCCGCGGTGAATGATGTCAAAAAAGCCGGTTTAAAATTGGTTTAATTATCGTTTATACGGAGTTTTAAGCGTTCCTTTACAATGGCATTGTCCGGTAAAGGGACGCTTTGGTTTTATCTAAAAAAACGGAGGTAATAACGATGATCGAGACCATCATGAAGAAAAATTATGTCAAGGCCTTTCGGACGGTCGCCATCCTGGCAGTGCTGCTGGCAGTATTCACGGCTGTCGCCGTGCCGATGAGCCTCTCGAAGCAGATAGGCGAGATCGTCTCGCTTGAAAGGAGCAATGATGTCGCCGCGCTGCCCAAGGAAGGACACGACGGCCATGAAAAGGATATCGAAGATAGGATTAAAAACCGGATCACCCCGCTGACCGCCTTCAATTACGCGATCATCGGAGGAACGGCTGTGCTCTGGCTGGCGCTGCTGATATATTATTGGCTGCTGACCGTGGCGTGGCTTTACAGAAGCGCCGTAAACGAGGGCATGAACAAATCGCTCTGGCCGATACTCGGGCTTTTCACGAATCTTTTGGCCGTATTCGCCTTTATGATAATCAGGGATCGCCCGGGACGCACGACGGCCGGCAAGGCATAACAGGGCGATAAAATGAAAAGCACCGATCATCTGGCGCTGGGGAGATATCTTCTCGACAGGTACGGCACCGCCGGGCTCCGCCGTCACAGGCGAGCATTCCTTATCGGGTGCGTAGATCCCGACATCAATATATTCAGTTTTCTTCGCGGCATAATGACCCATGAAAAGTTTACAGGCCACAACGCCGCCAACTCTTCAGCGTTTGTCAGAAAGCATATCGGAAGCCTGGAAAGCTCCGGCGTCTGGTCGGCATGGGACGCCTTTCGTCTCGGGACCGTCCTGCACTATGCCGCCGACGCCTTCACATATCCGCATAACAGCTTCTGGACGGGAAGCCTGCGGCAGCACATTTTGTATGAAGAAGAGCTGCATACAGCCTTCACCGCCGCGCTGCGGCGCGGCGGTGAAGATCCGGCCGAAAGCTATGAGCTGCTGCGGAAGGCCTACTGTGACGGGCCTCCCGGCATCGAGGACGACTGCCGCTGCATAATGGCGGCCTCCGCCCGGATCATGAGACGATGCCTGCGTCACGATGTGATGCAGAACAGACAGGAGGATGATCTTCATGAAGATCCTGATAACAACAGACTGGTACCGGCCAGTCATTAACGGCGTTGTAACGTCGGTGGTCAATCTTGCCGACGGGCTGCGGCGCATGGGACACGAGGTGCGGATACTCACCCTTTCGGGAAGCCACAGGACATACCGTGAGGGCGATGTGTATTATATCGGCTCTGTCGGCGTCGGCGCGGTCTATCCCAAGGCGAGGCTCAGGGCCGCGGGCGGGGGACAGCTCATACGCGAGCTGACCGATTGGAGGCCCGACGTCGTTCACAGCCAATGCGAGTTTTCGACATTTGCATTTGCGCGGCGCATAGCAAGAACCTGCGGCTGCCCCCTCGTTCACACCTATCACACCGTTTATGAGGATCTGACCTGTTATTTTTCGCCCAATGCCCGGCTGGGCAGATCGCTTGCCGTGTGGTTTTCAAGATATGTGCTTTCGCAGACCGACGCTGTGATAGTTCCGACAGATAAAATAAGAAATATCCTCGGAAGCTACGGCGTGACCCGGCCGATATATACAGTCCCCACCGGGATAGATATATCATCCCTGGCGGCGCCGGTGTCGGAAAAGCGGCGCCGTCAGCTTCGAAGCAGCCTTGGTATCGGCGAAGAGGACATTGCGCTAACCTATGTCGGCAGGCTGGCAAAGGAAAAGCATATCGACGAGCTTATAGGCTTTTTGGCATCGGCGCCCGGCAACATAAAGCTGCTGCTCGTCGGCGACGGCCCGGCCCGCCGCATGCTTGAAGAGCAGGCCGCCGAATGCGGCCTGGAGGATAGGGTCATATTTGCCGGCATGGTGCCCCCGGTCGACGTCGCCGGGTTCTATAAGGCGGGCGATATATTTGTGAGCGCCTCGCAGTGCGAGACCCAGGGCATGACGTATATAGAGGCCATGGCCTGCGGCCTGCCGCTGCTCTGCCATCGTGACGAGTGTCTGCGGGGCGTTGTCTGCCGGGGCATAAACGGCTTCGCCTATGATTCAAAGGAGCAATTCCTTGCATTCCTCGAGGTCATGGTCAGCACCGATCTCAGGCACAGGATGGGCGCGGCTGCCGGGCGTCTCGCGCGGCAGAGGTTTTCGGAGGACGGCTTTGCGGCCAATGCCCTTGCGGTATACCGCAGCTGCCTGCATGCCGCGGCGGTGGCTGCGGCATGAGCAATAAATACCGCACCCTTGCATCGAATACGCTGCTGATGACGGCGGGCACCTTCAGCTCCAAGGTGCTGGTCTTTCTCATGGTCAGGTTTTACACCGGATGCCTGACGCCGGAGGAATACGGCACGGCCGATCTTATAACCCAGACGGCAAATCTGCTCATACCCGTTGTATCGCTTGATATCACCGACGGTGTGTTCCGGTTTGCGGCCGACCGCAAAAGCCGGCGCAGTGATGTATTTTCGGTCGGCCTCGGGGTGATCGCGGCCGGGATGGCCGTGATGCTTCTGATAATGCTTCTTATGCGCGGGATACCGGCCGTAAGGGATTACGGGCTTCTTCTGGCGCTCTATATCGCGGCGGCATGCAGCCACACCCTCTGCTCCTGCTTTGTAAGGGCAAAGGGACGGACGGCGCTGTTTGCCCTTCAGGGGCTCATAAACACGGCGCTGGTCATTCTGTTCAATATTCTATTTCTGGCGTGGTTTCGCCTGGGGGTCGTCGGATATGTGACGGCGACGGCGGCGGCCAATCTGGTCACGGCGTCGATACTCATAGTAAAAGAACGGCTTTGGCGGTATATCAAGCCTCTGCCCAGTCTGTCGCTGGCGCGCCGCATGCTGCGTTACTGTATACCCCTTATCCCGGCGGGCATCTCATGGTGGATCATGGGTGTTTCCGACCGATATATGGTCGATTATTTTCTCGGAAGCGGATCAAACGGCATCTATGCGGTGTCTTATAAAATACCGACCATATTGACGATATTGGCGACGGTCTTTATCGACGCCTGGCAGCTTTCGGCTATCGCCGAGGCGGGGGGCGACCGCAGGGAGCATCTGAAGTTTTACGGGAAAATATGGGACGCCTTCATATCGGCCGTATACATGTGCGCCGGTGGACTGATAACCTTTTCGCCGCTGCTGATACGCATCCTTGCCGACGAGCCGTATTATTCGGCGTGGCAGTATATACCGATGCTGACCCTTTCGATGGCTGCCGCGGCCTTTTCACACTTTATGGGCAGCGTCTATGTGGTGACAAAGGACAGTATGGCATCCTTCTGGTCGTCGACGGCCGGGGCGGCCGTCAATATCGCTCTTAATCTGTGGCTGATCCCGCTTATAGGCATACAGGGCGCGGCGACGGCTACCTTCGGGAGCTGTCTTGTCGTTTTCATCATGAGGACGGTCAGCGCCCACAGGATGATGCCCTTTAAGCTTTCGGGCAGAAAGCTGATCCTTGGCGTGCTGGTCCTGCTGATCCAGACGGCGTTTATGCTGTTCCGCTGGCCCGGGTTGGCGGCGATGCAGGCCGCAAGTCTTTTCATTTTATTTTTGCTTGGTCTGAAGCCGATGATATTTGCGGCACAGGTCATCCTTCAAAGGAGATAGGTGTATTATGATCTTGACTGCATTCCACGGCTTCTGTATGGCGCTGGCCGACAGCGTCCCCGGCGTTTCCGGCGGGACGATAGCCTTTATACTCGGCTTTTACGAGCGCTTTATCGACGCTCTGCACGATCTGTTCGGCGGGAGCCGCGAGGGCAGAAAAAACGCCCTGTGCTATCTTGCCAAACTGGGTGTGGGATGGGCCGCCGGAATGGCGGCATGCGTCGTTCTTTTGTCGGGGCTTTTTGAAAAGAATATATATTTCATGAGCTCTCTGTTCCTCGGCCTGACCGTCAGCTCGATCCCATTTATCGTCGCGGGAGAGCGCGGGTCGCTCAGAAGGCCGATCAGGGACGGATGGCTCATGCTTCTGGGCATAGCCATGGTTGCCGGCCTGACCGTGCTGCGCACCGGAACAGGGGCGCTGGGCAGCGTGAGCTATTCCAACATGGGGCTGCTCCAGATGGCATATCTGTTCATATCGGGCGCCGTGGCCATAACGGCGATGGTGCTGCCCGGTATATCGGGGTCGTCGATACTGCTCATCGCCGGTGTTTACCTTCCGACGATACAGGCCGTCATGGGCCTTTTGTCCCTTGATCTCAGCGTCGTGCCGGGGCTGTGTGCCCTCGGCTTCGGTGTTCTCGCCGGCGTCGCGCTGTCGATCAACACCATCAGGACCGCGCTTAGAAAACACCGCGGCAAGACGGTGTGGCTCATCCTCGGGCTTATGATCGGGTCGCTCTATGCCATCGTCAACGGTCCGGCAAGCCTTGCGATCCCCGCGCCGCCTCTTGACGCCGCGACGTTCCAGCTCCCGGCTTTTCTGTTGGGCGCGGCGATACTCTTCGCGCTGGAGCTTTTGAAAAAGGCGATCGAGCGCAGCGCCGCCGAGAGCGCCCAAAGGGTGTGCACCGACGACTGATCGCGCCTTTAAATCGAATATCAGAGACGAACGGTGAAGGCTATATCTTCACCGTTTTTTTTGACCGAAATCGAGCCTCCGTGGGCGTCTATGGCCGCCCGGGCTATCGACAGCCCGATGCCTGTGCCGCGGGTGACGTCGGAGCGCGACGGGTCGGCACGGTAAAAGCGATCGAAGAAACGCGAGATATCGCCGCAGTTTTCCGGCGCGGTGTTGGATACCTCGATGATGGTGCGCCGACCGCTGCGATAGGCGTGAAGGCTTATGCTTCCGCCCTCGGGCGAGTATTTTACTGCATTGTCAAGCAGGATGGAAAGGGTCTGCTGTATGGCGGAGCGGTCGCCGGTCATCGAAAGTCCATCCTCTACCTGCTGTGTATATGTCCGTCCTCTCGCGGCGGCAATGCCGCCGTAGGGGTCGGCCGTTTCCCATATGGCGTCGCTGAGCGAGAACTGGCGGCGCTCGGGAAATGGGTTTTCCTCGTCAAGACGCGAAAGGGTAACGAGATTTGAGACCAGCTTTGCCATGCGGGAGGTCTGGTCGCGGATACTGTTTACCCATTCGTCGTTTTCATATTCCATGGCAAGCACGTCGGCGCTGGCCGATATGGCGGTAAGCGGAGTTTTGAGCTCGTGTCCGGCGTTGGTTATGAACTGGCGCTGCATTTCAAGGTTGCGCATATATGGCGCTATGGCCCGGCGCGAAAAGAGCATGACGAGGATAAGAACGACTATCAGGCAGACGGCGGCGATGGATATCGTTATGAAAAGCAGAGAACGTTTGCTCTGCAGTTCGCGCTCGGCATTCAGGAATATGACCGTCGTGCCGTCGCCGCCGCGGGAGACAAGATAGCGGTATCCGTTGTAAAAGCCGCTGTCCTTTTTGCCGTCAAGAGCATGGGCGGCGTACGCCTCGGCATCCTCGCGGGATATGGAGGCGATATAGTCCTGGTCGATCTGGCCGATATTTCCCTCGGAGTCATAATGCACAGAGAAGAAGCGGATCATGTATTCGACCTCGGGGGAAAAGTGTCCGTCGCTGCGAAGAGGCGGGCCCTCCGGCTTTTCGGGCGGCTGGTCGTGTTCGGAAAGGCGGGAGAGGGTAGAGTCCAGCTGCGCGACCGTGCTGTGATAATCCCACAGATTGATGAAGCAGAGAAGCACGAGAACGACGGCCGTAAAGGCCGCCATTGCCGAACCGATGAAGCGGCGGCGCATTTTTTTAAGCATGTTCATCCTCCAGCGTGTATCCGGCGCCCCGTATTGTCTTTATCTCGAGCCGCGAGCCGACCTGCCGCAGCTTTTTCCGCAAAAATCCGATATATGTCCACACGACGTCGGTGCCGGCCTCGGAATCCTGACCCCATACCATATCCATCAGACGCTCGGAAGAGAATATCTGCCCGGGTCTGCGCATTAATACCTCGGTCAGCTGGTATTCCTTGTTGTTAAGGCGCACCTCTCCGTTCGGCCCGCTCAGTATATAGCTTCCGCAGTCGAGGCTGGCGTCGCCGACCGACAGGACAGATGGGGAATAAACATCGCTGCGCCGCGCAAGGGCGCGGACACGGGCAAGGAACTCGGCGGCGGCAAAGGGCTTTGCAAGATAATCGTCGGCCCCGGCGTCGAGTCCGGCGACGCGATCCTCTATTTCGGATTTTGCCGTCAGGAAGAGGGCCGGGGTGGTGACGCCCCGGGCCCGGGCGTTTTTAAGGACCTCTATGCCGTCCATTCCAGGCATCATTATATCGAGCACAAGGGCGTTGTATGGATATGTCATTATATAATCAAGTGCGTCGACGCCGTTATGGACCATATCGACGGAGTATTTGTTTTTTTCAAGCATCACTTTCAAAGCCTTTGCGATGGTGATCTCATCCTCGGCGACAAGTATTTTCATGAAGTATGCCTCCTTATTTTTAAGCCTATCACGGCAGGCCGAAATAAGCCTGAAATACGACTTCATTATATCATCGGAAGACAGGGCGATAAAGCCGGGCAGTTCAAAAAGTGTTCATAAACTTTTTCAGGTAGATTTCGGGATGGGATATTAGACTCTGTATTGCAGCCGAAAGAAAACGGCGGAAAGGAGAAGCATATGGAACAGCACGGAAAATACCGGCACGAGC
Source organism: uncultured Eubacteriales bacterium (assembly GCA_934636325.1). Classification (GTDB taxonomy): domain Bacteria; phylum Bacillota; class Clostridia; order Oscillospirales; family Butyricicoccaceae; genus RGIG1902. The sequence goes on along the minus strand of CAKUAK010000103.1, from coordinate 18,510 downwards.
TCAAATACAGCATCACGCCGGCCGAATATATGGCGCTGCGCGGCAGGCTCGGGGCCGTGATGCAGCCCGATCCGCACACCGGGCCGGATGGGCATTATACGATACGCAGCATCTATTTTGATGATTTCCGCGATAAGGCCCTCAGAGAAAAGATCGACGGGGTCCAGATGCGCGAAAAGTTCAGGATAAGATATTATAACGACGATCTTTCCTATATGACCCTTGAAAAAAAGATCAAGCACAATGATCTGTGCATGAAGGTCGACGCCCCGATAACCGAAGAGGAATGCCGGATGATCCTTTCCGGCCCGGATGAACAGATGATGGAGCATAAAAGCCAGCTCGTGCGCGAGCTTTACTGCAAGATGCGTTACCAGCAGCTTAAGCCCCGCGTGCTCGTCTCCTATACCCGCGAGCCTTATGTGTATAAGCCGGGCAATGTGCGCATCACATTCGATTCGGATATCAGGACGACCATCTTTCACAGCGACTTCCTCGAAAAGAATGTGCGGGATATAGATGCCTGCGACGCCCCGGGACAGATGATTCTCGAGGTCAAGTTTGATAACTGTCTTCCCGGGATCATTGCCTGCCTGATCCAGACCGGGACCATGCGGCAGCAGGCCTTTTCGAAATACGGCGCCTGCCGCAGGTTCGGATAAATAAAGAATAATTTATAAGGAGAGATAAAAAATGACCTTCAACGACATTTTCAAATCCAGCTTTCTTGAAAGCATAACCGAGTTTTCGGTGCTCGACACCATCATCGGTTTGACGGCGGCCCTTGTCATCGGGCTTTTCATATTTGTCACCTATAAAAAGACCCTTACCGGGGTCATGTACTCCAGCGGCTTTGCCCTCACTCTGGTCGGCCTGTCTCTTGTCACGACCCTTGTCATAATGGCGGTCACATCTAACGTCGTATTGTCGCTGGGCATGGTCGGCGCGCTGTCGATCGTCCGCTTCAGGACGGCCATCAAAGAGCCGGTCGAGATCGTATTTCTTTTCTGGTCGCTGGCCTCCGGCATCGTCATCGGCGCCGGCATGATCCCGCTGGCTGTCATCGGTTCGGCAATCATCGGCGTCATCCTTGTCCTCTTCGCCAACCGCAAGGCGCATGAAGATCCCTATATACTGGTGCTCAACTGCGGCGACGAGACAGCCGAGAACGCGGCCCTCGAGATCCTTGGGCGTCAGTCGGGACATTATATCGTAAAGTCAAAGACGGTCAACTCGTCCGGCATAGAGCTGACGGCCGAGTTCAGGACCAAAAATGCTTCGACGGCATTTGTCAATGAGATATCGGGCATACCCGACGTCGATAATGCGACACTGGTCGCATACAACGGGGAATACATGTCCTGACGGAGGTAAACGATGATCGCGCATAAACACATCACGAAAATAATAGCCGCGGTCATGGCGCTGGCGGTATGTCTGTGTTTCGGCGCTGTGATATTCTCGGAAGAGATCGCGGAAGCCGCCGGTGATACCGGCGTCAATATGGAATACGAATCGAAGCTGTTCGATACCGATCAGATAATAAGTGTCAACATCCTCATGGACGAGGACGACTGGCAGGATATGCTCGACAATGCCATGGATGAGGAATACCACAAGTGCGACGTCGAGATAAACGGCACGACGATATATAATGTCGGCATCAGGACAAAGGGCAATACCAGCCTTAGCTCTATCGCCAACGATCCGACCACCGACCGTTACAGCTTCAAGCTGGAGTTCGACCACTATGTGGATGGGCAGACCTGCTTCGGTCTTGACAAGCTGGTGCTCAACAACAACTATGCCGACGCCACCAATATGAAGGAAGCCCTTGTATACGACATGTTCGCCTATATGGATGCCGACGCTTCGCTTTACAATTACGCAAGCATATCCCTTAACGGCGAATACTGGGGCGTCTATCTGGCGCTGGAATCGGTCGAAGAGAGCTTCATGCTTCGCAATTACGGCACCCAGAACGGCCAGCTCTATAAGCCCGAGGGCATGAATGTCGGCGGAGGCGGACAGGGCGGAGGTCCGGGCGGCGATCTCCAGCCCGATGATGATTTTGATCCGGGCGATTTTGATCCGGCAGATCTTCCGGAAAACTTCGAAAACGGAAATATGGCTCCGCCCGCTCTTAACGACAATAACGGTGATAACAGCGCCGGGGATCAGGAGAACGGATCGCAGACACAGGCCGAGGGCGATAACGCCGGCCGGCCCCAGATGCCGGAGAATGACGGCGGACAGCGCGGCGGCTTTTCGATGGGAGGAAGCGGCGGAGCCGACCTCAATTATACCGACGATGACCTTGACAGCTATTCGACGATCTGGGAGGGCGAGATAACCGATACCGGCAAGAAGGATCATAAGCGGGTCGTAAAGGCCCTCAAGAATATCTCGGAGGGCACCGATCTTGAAGAATATATGGATATCGACAATTTGCTCAGATACATGGCCGTACATCTGTTTTCGGTCAATGACGACAGCCTTTCGGGATCCATGGCCCATAACTACTATCTTTACGAGTATAACGGCATGCTCAACCTGATCCCCTGGGACTATAATCTGTCCTTCGGCGGAATGAACGGCGGCAGCTCGGCCTCAAGTGTTGTCAACTCGCCGATCGACGATGCCTTCTCGTCGACCGATTTCTTCGATACCCTTATGGCCGACGAGGAATACCACAGCCTTTATTACACCTATATGGCCCAGCTGGTCGACGAATATGTCAACGGCGGAGGTTTCGACAGCTTTTATCAGCGGGTCAGAGGTCAAATCGATGCTCTTGTCGAAAGCGACCCCAATGCTCTTTATACCTATGACGAATACCTCGAAGCCGTCGATACCCTTTATCGGGTTGTCAAGCTGCGCGCCCAGTCGATAAGCCTTCAGCTGGACGGCACGATACCCTCCAGCCAGGCCGAAAGACAGAGCAGCGATACGCTGGTCGACGCATCCGGCATAGATATCAGCGTCATGGGAACGATGAACGCCGGAGGCGGTATGGGAGGCGGACGCCCCAACAGGCAGAACGACGATGAAAGCACCGACGCAGCCGCGGATACAGCGCCGGAGAGCGGGACACAGCAGGCGGAGGCCGAACCAATGGCCGATACCACACAGGGAACGCAGGATATGCCGTCTCCGCCGCAGGGCAGCACCGATGACAGCGATCGCCCGGCTCCGCCCGACGGTCAGACCTCTCTTCCCGGAAGCGGCAATATGACTCCGCCCCAGGACGGGACACAGACCCCGCCCGATGTCCCGGCCAGCGACAGTGATACACGGGATGGGCAGACCGATGCTATGACCCCGCCCGAAAAGCCGTCTGGGAACAACAGCCAGGGCGCCGATGGAGATGCCGGTGCCGACGATACCCGCGGCGATCCCCCTCAGATGGGAGGACGCCCGGGAGAAAGCGACGGCAGCTCATCGGAAAGTTCGTCCGCGCGGCGCAGCAATCTCATCTTTTACGGCGTCAGCGCCGCCGTCATAGCCGCGGCAATGATATTTGTGCTTGCATACCGCAGGCGCCGCTGATACAGCTCAATATATTTCAGACGCCGTCCCGGCATTTGGCCCGGGGCGGCGTCTTTACATTATTTTTGCGCAAATATATTCCAGATATTGAAAACTTACACTCCGCGGTATATAATCCATATATGCAGGTGACGAATAGAAAGCCGGCAAACGACACAAAACCGGCATATATGACCTTGGGCATATTAAAACAGACCACGGAAGGGGAAGGGCGGATATTATGAGAAAACGCGGGCTGCGCTGTCTTGCATTACTGACGGCGATCCTTATAACGGCAGGACTTCTTGCGGCCTGCGGTTCGGGAAATGACGCCGACAGCACCGAAATGCCGGTGCTGCGCATAGGCAGTGATATCTACCCGCCCTTCAATTATACCGGCTCCGATGGGAAGCCGACCGGCATAGATGTCGACCTGGCCGCCGAGGCCTTCGGACGCATGGGCTTCGACGTCGAGTTCATCACCATCGATTGGGAGCTCAAGCAGGAGCTTCTGGCAGACGGCGAGATCGATTGCGTTTGGGGCAGCTTCACCATGGACGGGCGCGAGGATGATTATAATTGGGCCGGGCCTTATATGGTCAGCCACCAGGTGGCGGCCGTCCTTCCGGAAAGCGATATTTACAGCCTCTCGGATCTTAACGGACGAACGGTGGCCGTTCAGGCGACCACCAAGCCGGAAGAGCTTTTTCTCGATGATACCGGGGAACGTTGGCCGAAGCCGAACATGGTCCTGTCGATGCAGGACCGCGAGCTGATATATCCCGCGCTAAGCAAGGGATATGTCGACGCTGTGGCGGCACATGAGACGGCCATCAGGCAGTATATGAACGACTATGGCGTAGAATACCGCATATTGGAAGAGCCGCTGCTGGTCGTCGGCCTGGGCGCGGCCTTTGACAAAAATGATGACAGCGGGCTCAACATCCTGCTTTCGCAGACGCTTGAAGAAATGCGGCTCGACGGAACGAGCGAGAAGATCATCGGAAAATATCTTCCCGATGCCGCAAAATATCTGGAGGTCGGCGGCAATGAAGACTGATAAAGACCCCGCAAAGACATATTGGAAAATACGCATGGCGGCCATCGGCTGCTGTCTCATATTGCTTTTTGCCGTACTTATCGCGTCGACCAAGGCCGATATGAAAAACACAGAGGCCAGGCTTTCGGATACCGTCAATTATATCCGCAAGCAATGCACGACATATAACAGCCTTAATCTGGCGTCGGAGGTCAAGAGCCTCCTGCGCATCGCCGAAAGCGCGCAGCAGGTCGACAGGAACATAGGCGCGGCATCGGGCTTCACCCCTGAGGATCTTGAACAATACGCCAGCCAGCTCTTCCTGACCGGCATACTGGTCATCGAGCCCGACGGCACGCTTGAGGGTGAATATCACGGGAGCGACATTAATTTCGATCTGCTTTTAAAAGAGCTCGATAAAGCCGTCGTGCTCGATACGGCCGAGCATCCCAAGAAAAATTACTGTGAAAGAATGACCGGCGCCGACGGCTCGTATATAGATGTCGCGGTAGTCGGGCGCAGCGATAAAAATGGCATGATCGCCGCCTATTACCATACGCCGCTCGATTATGTCGAGACATACAGCCTGTCGTTCCAGAATCTGCTTTCGGGATACAGCGTGGAGAATGCCGGAACAATCGTCGTCACCTCGGGCGACATTGTCACGGCCTCCAATGACGAAGAGCTGATAGGCAGGAGCGTCGGCGAGATAACAACACTTTCGAATATACGCACCCAGGCCAAAAACGGCAAGATGGTCCATGTCAGAAGCAACGCGTCGGTATCCAACCAGAACTTTGGCGTGCTCGACCGCGGCAGAGATTATTATATCTATGCATATCAGTCGGAGCGCAGCGTTTTCGAATCGACACCGCGGCGGATAGTCCTGGCCGTCATCGGGTGTGTCGTCGCCCTGCTGCTGCTTCAGATACTCGGTTGGAAAACGACCGAGGGATACCGCGAGGAGAAGCTGCGTCAGGAGCTGGCATATCAGGAAAAGCTCAAGACCGAGGCCAGAAAGGCCGAAAGCGCCAACCGCGCAAAGACAGAGTTCCTTCAGCGCATGAGCCATGATATCCGCACGCCGATAAACGGAATCCGCGGCATGGTCGAGATAGGCGAGCATTTCAGCGGAGACCTTGAAAAACAGGCCGAGTGCAGAAAGAAGATATGGGATGCGTCGGGGCTGCTGCTCGAACTGGTCAACGAGGTCCTCGACATGGGCAAGCTGGAATCGGGAGAGGTGGTTCTTGAAAACCGCAGCTTCGATCTGCCAGAGCTTCTTGACGAGACGAAGGCCGCCATAGAGCAGAGCGCCGAGGAGCGGGGGATAACCATAAGCCGTTCGCCGAGGAAGCTCCCGCATACGAGACTTATCGGCAGTCCGCTCCATATAAAGCGCATGCTGATGAACATCCTGACCAATGCCGTCAAATACAACCGGGAGAACGGCAGCATCATGCTCAGCTGCCGGGAGGTGCGGTGCGACGGGGACAGGGCATGGATCGAGTTTGTCTGCGCCGATACCGGCATCGGAACGGACGAGAGCTTTCAGAAGCATATCTTCGAGCCCTTTATCCAGGAAAAAAGCGGGGCCAGGTCGATATACGGCGGCACCGGCCTCGGCATGTCGATAACCAAGAGCCTTGTCGATAAAATGGGCGGCGTGATAGAGCTTTCCAGCCGAAAGGACAAGGGCACGACCTTCAGGATAACCATTCCCCTCGGGATAGATGACAGCCAAGGTGAAGAGCCCGAGTGTGCAGGCGGCGGAGAGGTCTCGGTCGCCGGGTGCAGCGTTATCCTTGCCGAGGATAACGAGCTCAACATGGAGATAGCCCAGTTCATCCTTGAAAATGCCGGAGTCAATGTGACAAGGGCCTTTGACGGGGGACAGGCCGTCGACCTGTTCGCGTCCTCAAAGCCCGGGGAATATGACGCCATACTTATGGACGTCATGATGCCGGTCATGGACGGTTATCAGGCGACCGGCAAGATACGCCTTATGGATCGTCCCGATGCCGCCTCGATACCGATAATCGCCATGACGGCCAACGCATTTCCCGAGGACAGGCAGAAGGCGAAAAACGCCGGAATGAACGATCACCTTGCAAAGCCGCTCGAAAGCCATTCGCTGTTGAGAATGCTTGGAAGATATATCGGCAGCGCACAATAAAAGATAGAAAAACATGGGGCGCATATAATATGTGTCCTATGTTTTTTGCTGAAAGACCACATAATATGGCTTATGTGTGTAATTTTGCCTTGAAGGGAAATTGATATGTTAAAGACAAATATATAGTGTGATATAATTGCACGAAAACCAAAGGCGTTTTTGCGGGATTATATGGTTGATTTTAACTATTGACATTTATCCCGGCCGGGATATAATCCGATATGGGATAAAAATAGGGTCGAGCCGCAGGCGCGGCCGTTTATTTTTTGCCTTGGGGCAATATCCGATTAAAGCATATTCCAGGGGTGAGAAGAAAAGATGAAAAACGAAGGAGCAAAGGCGAAAAAGCGCATCCTTATCGTCTGGCTTTTGCTGCTGGCGGCGGTGGCGGTTGTCATATTCGCGGTCGGCATTGACGCGCAGCCTCACAGCGAGACGATAAAAGAGACGATGCGCGACGGCGTGCTTCACGAGACAAATAAGATATCTCTGTTCGGCCTTCGGGTCAATCCCGGTCTTATATCGGCCTATGTCGTAACGGCGGTCATGCTGCTTGCCGCGCTGCTTATAAGATTGTTTGCTATACCGAGGTTCAAGATGGTGCCGGGCAGATTCCAGACCATTCTTGAAAAACCTGTCGAGTTTTTCATGGACATGGCAAAGGCAAACAGCCCGCACAGAACGGGATTCGTTTCGGCGTATATCTTCAGCGCCGGATGCTACATACTTTTCAGCACGCTCTTTGAGCTGCTGGGGCTTCAGGCGGTGACGACAGAGGGAATGTCGATCGCTCTTCCCGCGCCGATAGCCGATATCAACGCAGCTATCGCCATGGGCTTTCTGTCATATGGCGTTATTTTGGTCACCGGCATAGTCTCGGGCGGTCTGCGCGGTCTTCTCGGCGTGCTCAAGGATTTCTCGCTGCCTATTTCGATGAGCTTCCGCCTTTTCGGCGCACTGCTCAGCGGTCTGCTTGTGACCGAGCTGGTATATTATTATACGGCCCTCAGCTTCGTGCTGCCGGTCTTTGTCGGCGTGATGTTCACGCTGCTCCACGCCGTCATACAGGCGTATGTCCTGACGACCCTCGTCTCGATCTTCTATGGCGAGGCCGCCGAACCCAAAACCAAAAAAAAATAAAGAAAAGAAGGTACAAAGAAATGAAAACTTCCAAGATCATGCCCGTCCTGCTTGTTCTGGCTCTTACACTTACGCTTGCTATGTCGGTATCTACCCCTGTCCTCGCTGCTGATAACGATACCGCCGTCACAGCTATGACCGAAGCCGCAGATAACGGCACGGGAGCAAAAGCTATCGCCGCCGCCATCGTCGTCGGTCTTGTCGCCACAGCCGGCGCTATCGGCATGGCCATCGCCATCGGCAAGAGCACAGAGAGCATGGCCCGCCAGCCCGAAGCCGCCGGAAAGATCAACTCGGCCATGATGCTTGGCCTGGTCTTTATCGAAACAGCCATCATTTATGCCCTGATCGTTGCCATCCTTATCATCTTCGTCCTTTAACAGTGAGGTAGAGATATGCCGCTGAATATAGATTTTCTGCAGGTCCTCCTGCATATGCTCAACTTTGTGATACTTGCGGGCGGCCTTACCTATCTGCTGTATAACCCGATAAGTAGGTTCCTCGACCAGCGCCGCGAGCATTTCGAGTCGATCGAACGTGAAAACGAGGAAAAGGCAAAAGAGAACGACCGCCTGAAGGCCGAATACGAACAGAAGCTCAAGGAGGCCAACGTCCAGATCGCCGAAATGCGCCAGCAGGCCGAAAAGGATATGACGGCTGCCGCCGAAAAGTACATCAGCAGCGCCAAGGAGCGCGGCGACGCATATATTGCCGCCGCCGAAAAAGAGGCCGAGAGCCGCAAGGAGCATATCCTTGAATCGGCCCAGAGCGAGATGGGTGACCTTGTCGTTTCGGCCGTCCAGAAGCTGATATGCGATACTGCTTCGCCCGAGCGCGACAGCAGCCTGTATGATGCGTTCATCCGTCTTGCGGGACAGGATAACGCCGATAAGGTGAATAACGATGAGCAGCAGCAATAACGATCTGTTCACGAGCGATGCCGCCGAAGAGAGGGAAGAGGCGCTTCACGTCGAAATAAAGTGCGTGACGCCCCCCAGCGAGCAGCAGCTTGAAAAGATACGCAGCTTCATGAAGGCGCAGTATCACGCCGAGAATGTGGAGTTTGTGATAAAAAGAGATCCGTCGGTCATCGGCGGCTTCACCATATTCGTAAATGACGACAGCTACGACTGGAGCACCTCGGGCCGTATAGGGCAGCTGCGCAAGTCGCTGCGCGCCCTGCCCAAAGAGCATGACCGCACCAAGATCATCTCGCTTTTCCGCGAGGAGATCGGCGGCTTCGAGCTCGACGCCGGACGCCAGCAGGTCGGCTTTGTTCTCAGCGTCGGCGACGGCATCGCCGTTATAGAGGGCCTTCACGACGTCACATACGGCGAGATCGTCGTTTTCGACTGCGGCGTCAAGGGCATGGTGCAGGATATAAGGACCGATGGAACGACCGGCGTCGTTCTCTTCGGCGATGACAGCGAGATATCCGAAGGCTCGCGTCTTATCAGGACCAACAGAACGGCCGGCATACCGCTCAGCAACCATATACTCGGCAGGATGATAAATCCGCTGGGACAGGCCATCGACGGCGGCGACGATATCGGCGCAAAAGAGTATTTCCCAATCGAGCGTCCGGCCCCCGGCATCATGGAGCGCAAGCCGGTCGACCGCCCGCTTGAGACCGGCATCCTGGCCATCGACTCGATGTTCCCGATAGGCAGAGGCCAGCGCGAGCTGATAATCGGCGACCGCCAGACCGGCAAAACATCGGTCGCCATCGACACGATACTCAACCAGAAGGGCAAGAATGTCGTTTGTGTCTATGTCGCCATCGGCCAGAAGGCCAGCTCGGTTGCAAAGGTCATGAATATCCTCCAGAAGGCCGAGGCGCTGGAATATACCGTCGTCGTTTCCTCGCCGGCCAGCGACCCCGCGTCGCTTCAGTATATCGCGCCCTATGCCGGCTGTGCCGTTGCCGAATATTTCATGTATCACGGCAGGGACGCCCTTGTCATATACGACGATCTTTCAAAGCATGCCGTGGCCTATCGTACCCTGAGCCTTCTTCTTGAACGCGCACCGGGACGCGAGGCCTATCCGGGCGATGTTTTCTATCTCCATTCGAGGCTGCTTGAACGCTCGGCTCAGCTCTCCGACGAGCTCGGCGGCGGCAGCATGACGGCCCTGCCCATCGTCGAGACCCAGGCGGGCGACGTTTCGGCGTATATCCCGACGAATATAATCTCGATAACCGATGGTCAGATATTCCTTGAAAGCGAGCTCTTCTTCGCCGGTCAGCGCCCGGCCGTCAACGTCGGCCTTTCGGTCTCCCGCGTCGGCGGCGCGGCCCAGACCAACGTCATGCGCAAATCGGTCGGCACGATACGCCTTGACCTTGCGCAGTACCGCGAGATGCAGGTCTTTTCGCGCTTTGGCGGAGACCTTGACGACCAGACGGCGCGCCAGCTCAAATACGGCGCCGGGCTGATGCAGCTCCTGCGCCAGCCCAACCAGCAGGCCATGACGCTGTGGCAGCAGGTCGTGACACTTATCTGCGCCCAGGAGCAGATGTTCGTCGATATCCCGGTCAAGGAGATAAAAGAGGTCCAGGCACAGCTTCTGTCTTATATGGAACTCAACTGCAACAGCCTCTGCCTGCGCATCGAGCATGGCAAGACATATTCCGACGCTCTGCGCCGGGAGGTCGTCGAGGCCGCAAGGACATTCTTTTCGACCGTCAGGGCATAACATGATAAATAGTGAAGGGAGGAGCGCAGAATGGCAAGCGCCGGCGAGATAAAGCTCAGGATCGGCAGCATACAGGAGACCAAAAAGGTCACCGACGCCATGTATATGATATCGTCGGTCAAGATGCGCCGGGCCAAGCGAGAGGTCGAAAGCACAGAGCCTTATTTCAAGGCCCTGAAGGCCCAGATAAGCGAGCTGTTCCTCTATATTCCCGAAACCGAGAACCGATATTTCCGCGCTCCTCTTGCCGAGGGCCAGGAGCACCGCAGGCGCGGGCTGCTTGTCGTCACATCCGACAAGGGCCTTGCGGGCGCCTATAACCAGACGGCCATCAAAGAGGCCGAGGAATATATGCGCCGCCATCCCGAAACGGTGCTTTTTGTCGTCGGAGAGTGCGGACGCCAGTATTTTCTCAATAAAAAGATAAAGATGGCCGATGATTTTGCCTATTCGGCTGCCTTCCCGACCGTTTGGGAGGCAAGAAAGATATGCACCGATCTGCTGGAGTATTACAACACAGAACGCCTTGACGAGATAGATATAATTTATACCGACTATAACAACGGCCGCCCCAGCCAGTGCAAGAGAAACTGCCTCCTTCCCCTTGACCGGAGCCGTTTCTATTCCTCCGATCGCGAGGATACAAGGCGGGACAAAGAGTTTTATCCCGACCCCGACACCGTGCTCGACGGCATCATCCCCAGCTATCTTACAGGATTTATTTACAGCTCTCTGGTCGACAGCTATTGCAGCGAACAGGAGGCCAGAATGACAGCCATGAGCACGGCGGGCAAGAATGCCGAAGAGGTGCTCAAGAAGCTTCAGATGCAGTATAACAGCCTGCGCCAGGCGGCCATAACAAGGGAAATGGTCGAGATAACATCGGGCGCAAAGGCGCTCAAGCGCAAACGTCAAAAGAAGCAAAGTGAGGGACCCAGAAGTTGATGAATCAGACAGATAAGCAGCATACCGGCACGGTCGCGGGGATCAACGGACCGGTCGTGGACGTAGAGTTCGGAAAGGGCGAGCTGCCTAAAATACGAGAGGCCCTTTATGTTACGGTAGAGAATGAAAAGCGCATAATGGAAGTGGCGCAGCATGTCGGCGGCGGCCTTGTCCGCTGCATCATGCTTGGCGCCAGCGAGGGCATGTTCCGCGGTATGGAGGTCGTCTCGACCGGGGCACCGATATCGGTGCCGGTCGGCCAGCCGGTGCTGGGCAGGCTCTTCAACGTCCTCGGCGAGAGCATGGACAGCGGAGAGCCGCTGCCCGAGGATGTCGAGCGCCGCAGCATATACCGCCCCGCCCCCGAGTATTCGGAGCGCAAAACGGCCGAAGAGATACTCGAGACCGGCATAAAGGTCATCGACCTGCTGGCCCCTTACGCCAAGGGCGGCAAGATCGGCCTGTTCGGCGGCGCGGGCGTCGGCAAGACGGTCCTTATCCAGGAGCTGATACATAATATCGCCACCGAGCACGGCGGATATTCGGTGTTCACCGGCGTCGGCGAGCGCAGCCGAGAGGGCAACGACCTCTGGACCGAGATGCAGGCCAGCGGCGTTATCGACAAGACGGCGCTGGTATTCGGCCAGATGAACGAGGCCCCCGGCGTCAGGATGCGCGTCGCTCTGACCGGCCTGACCATGGCCGAATATTTCCGCGACGACAGCCATAAGGACGTTCTTCTTTTCATAGACAATATATTCCGTTTCATCCAGGCAGGATCTGAGGTATCTACCCTTCTCGGGCGCATGCCTTCGGCCGTCGGATATCAGCCGACGCTGGCCAATGACTTGGGCGAGCTTGAAGAGCGTATAGCCTCGACAAAGAGCGGTTCTGTCACGTCGGTACAGGCCATTTACGTCCCGGCCGACGACCTGACCGACCCCGCCCCGGCGACGACCTTTGCCCATCTGGACGCCACCACCGTTCTCAGCCGTAAGATCGCCGAGCTGGGCATCTATCCGGCCGTCGATCCGCTGGAATCCTCTTCGAGGGTGCTTGAGGCCGATATAGTCGGAGAAGAGCATTATAACGTGGCCCGCCAGGTGCAGGAGATACTCGAGCATTATAAAGAGCTTCAGGATATCATCGCCATCCTCGGTATGGACGAGCTGAGCGACGAGGATAAGCAGATAGTTTACCGCGCGAGAAAGATCCAGCGTTTCCTTTCACAGCCCTTCAGCGTCGCCGAGAAATTCACAGGCATGCCCGGCGTATATGTCCCGCTGGCCGAAACGATACGCGGCTTCAAGGCTATCGTCGACGGCGAGATGGATGAATATCCCGAAAGCGCTTTCTTCAATGTCGGCACGATAGAGGATGTAAAGAAAAAGGCCAGTGCCATGGCGGAGGCGGCAGAGCATGAAAACCTTCAGGCTTGAGATACTGTCTCCTGACAGAGCCTTTTACCGCGGAGAGTGTGTGTCGCTCATAATACCGATAAGCGACGGTATGATGGGCATCATGGCCGACCATACCCCGCTGACGGCCGCTATCGTCGACGGCGCGGTCATCTTCGAAAAGCCCGACGGCGAGCGGGTGGTCTGCGCCGTCACACAGGGGATGGTAGACGTATCCTCCCACGGAAACGTAAAGGTCCTGTGCGAGTCGGCGCTGCATCCCGACGAGATAAGCGAGGAGCAGGAGCGCCGTCAGGCCGAAGAGGCTATGCATCAGCTGCGCGAAAAGCAGGCCCACAGGGACTATGTCCTTTCGCAGCTGACCTTTGCAAAGGCGGTCAGCCACCTCCGCGTCAAGCAGCATAATACATAATAAAACATCCTTCGAGCTTATCCCCGGGATATATTTCCCGGGGATATTTCTATATCACGGCATCCGCGGCGTGGTTTGTAAACAAAAAATGAAATGGTGAAGATGACTAAATAAAACAGTTGACATTTGGTGAGAATGCGGTATAATAGTTAGCGTCCTAACAAAACAAGTTAGCGACCTAACAAGTTTAAGGGAGGTAGGAATTGTGGAAGATATGCCTCATATAGGTAAAGAGATACGGATGCTGAGCAACCGGATAAAGCGGGCCATCGACGAATCGGGCTGCGGGCCGCAGGCCGAGGATCTGACGGCCATACAGGGATATATCCTCGGTTTTCTTCAGCATAACCGTGATCGCGACATATACCAGCGCGACATCGAGCGCGAGTTCAGGATCAGACGGTCGACGGCGACGGGGATACTTCAGAATATGGAGAAAAACGGGTATATAACCCGCGCGCCGGTCGAGCATGACGGCAGGCTGAAAAAGCTCTGCCTGACAGAAAAGGCCGAACGCCGCCACGACGAGATACACAGGAATATCGAGAATATCGAAAGGCAGCTTAGAAAGGGCATCAGCCAAGAAGAGATCGAGACATTTCTTGCTATCGTCGGACGCATGGCTGAAAATCTTGAAAAGAGTGCAGAATGAACTTCAGGGAGTGATGAATAATGATAAAAAAGCTTGCCGGCTGTATTGGCCGGTATAAAAAGGAGAGCATGCTCGCCCCACTTTTTGTTACAATGGAGGTCGTTTTGGAGGTCGTCATACCTCTGCTTATGGCCAGCCTTATCGACAAGGGTGTAGAGGCGGGAGATATGAGCCAGATAACAAAATACGGAGTCGTGCTGGCTGCCGCCTGCATGGTATCGCTGGCTTGCGGTGCATTGTCGGGCCGTTACGCCGCCATAGCTTCGGCCGGCTTTGCCAAGAATATCAGGGAGAGGATGTTCCACAATGTGCAGGATTTCTCCTTCTCCAATATCGACAGATTCTCGACGGCCAGCATAGTCACCCGCCTGACCACAGACGTCAGCAATGTTCAGATGGCCTTCCAGATGATAATCAGAATCGCCGTCCGCGGCCCCATGATGCTCATCTTCGCAATGATAATGGCCTTTGGTCTGAATAAGCAGCTCTCGCTGATATTCTTCGCCGTGATACCCTTCCTCGGCGTCGGGCTTTACCTTGTCGCAACAAGGGCCCACCCGGTTTTTGAGCGGGTATTCAAGACCTATGATAAGCTCAATCTTGTCGTTCAGGAAAACCTTCACGGCATAAGGGTCGTCAAATCCTTTGTCCGCGAGGATTACGAGACAAAGAAGTTCAATAAGGTCTCCGAGAGCATATATAAGGACTTTTCAAAGGCCGAAAAGATACTGGCCTTCAACTCGCCCCTCATGCAGACCTCGATGTATACCTGCATCCTGCTGATATCCTGGCTGGGCGCAAAGATGATCGTCGCCGGTTCGATGACGACCGGCCAGCTGATGAGCCTTATAACCTATTCTTCGCAGATACTCATGAGCCTTATGATGCTGTCGATGATACTCGTAATGACGACCATCGCCCGCGCATCGGCCGAAAGGGTGGTCGAGATACTTGATGAAAAGAGCGATATCGTCAGCCCCGAGGACGCCGTAAAGACGGTCAGAGACGGCTCTGTCACATTCGATCATGTCGGCTTCAGCTATTCGGGCAGCATGAACAATCTGTGCATAAAAGACGCCGATTTTTCCATACGCTCGGGCGAGACGATCGGTATCGTCGGCGGAACGGGCAGCGCCAAGAGCAGCCTTGTCCAGCTTATCCCGAGGCTTTATGACGTGACCTCGGGCTCGGTCTCGGTCGGCGGGGTAGACGTCAGAAAATACGATCTTCACGTTCTGCGCGATAACGTCGCCATGGTGCTCCAGAAAAACCAGCTCTTTTCCGGCACGATAAAAGAGAATCTGCGGTGGGGCAATGAGAACGCGAGCGACGAGGAGCTTCGTCAGGCCTGCCGTCTTGCGGGCGCCGACGGATTCGTCAGCGATTTCCCCGACGGCTATGACACATATATAGAGCAGGGCGGCACCAATGTTTCGGGCGGACAGAAGCAGAGGCTCTGTATCGCCCGCGCGCTGCTCAAAAAGCCCAAGATACTCATACTCGACGATTCGACCAGCGCCGTCGACACCGAGACCGACGCCGTCATCCGCCGCGGTATGAAGGAATATCTGCCGGAGACGACAAAGATAATCATCGCCCAGAGGATAAGCTCGGTCCAGGAGGCCGACAGGATAATCGTCATGGAAAACGGCGAGATAAGCGGAATCGGAACCCACGAAGAGCTGCTTGAAAACAACGATATTTACCGCGAGATATATGATCTTCAGATGAAGGGAGGAGATAAGGATGGAGAATAAGCGCCGCATGCCGCCACCGGGCGGACGCCCCTCTTTTGATAAAAACACCGCCGCAAGGCTGGGCAGATATTTTCTCGATTATAAGGGCAGGATGCTTTTCGTCGTCATCTGCATCGGTCTTTCGGCTTACGCCGGGGTACAGGGTTCGCTCTTCCTGCGTACCCTGATCGACGACAATATAACGCCGCTCCTCTCGGCGGCGCAGCCCGATTTCTCCGGACTGCTGTCTGCCATACTCAAAATGGCCTGCATATACGCCGTCGGCGTCGTTTCGACCCTTGTATATAACCTCACGATGGTCAAGATGGCCCAGAGCATCCTTCGGGATATAAGGGACGATATGTTTGCCCACATGCAGACCCTACCGATAAAGTATTTCGACACCCACACCCATGGCGATGTCATGAGCCTCTATACCAATGATACCGATACCCTGCGCCAGATGATCGCCCAGAGCCTGCCGCAGATAATATCCTCCTGCTTTTCGGTGGTGACGGTATTCATAGCCATGGTGACGACCTCGCCGACCCTGACACTTTTTGTCGTCGCAACCGTCGCCGTTATGATGCTGTGCAGCCGCAGGATCGCCGGCAACAGCGCGAAATACTTTCTCAAGCAGCAGACCTCTCTCGGCGCCATGAACGGCTTTATCGAAGAGATGGTCAACGGCCAAAAGGTCGTAAAGGTCTTCTGCCATGAGGAAAAGAGCAAGGAAGAGTTCGACCGCCGCAACGAAGAGCTCTGCCGCAACGCGGCGACGGCAAATATCTTTGCCAACATCATGATGCCGATAATGTCTAACCTCGGCAATCTCCAGTATATCCTGGTCGCCGTTTTCGGCGGCTTCCTAGCCATAAAGGGCTGCGGCACCGTGACCCTCGGCATGATAGCCACCTTCCTGCAGCTGAGCCGCAGCTTCACACAGCCGATAAATCAGGTCTCGCAGCAGTTCAATTCAATAGTCATGGCCCTTGCCGGCGCATCCCGCATATTCAAGCTGATGGATGAACAGCCCGAGCAGGACGACGGCTATGTCACCCTGGTCAACAGCAGGGTCGACGAAAACGGCAATATATCCGAATCGCCGGTGCGCACAGGTCATTGGGCATGGAAGCATCCCCACGGCGACGGCACGCTGACATATACGCCGCTGTCGGGCGACGTTCGGTTCTTCGATGTCGATTTCGAATACGAGACCGGCAAGCCGGTCCTCCACAATATAACCCTTTATGCCGAGCCGGGCCAGAAGGTCGCCTTTGTCGGCGCGACAGGTGCGGGCAAGACGACGATAACCAACCTTATCAACAGGTTCTATGACATTGCCGACGGCAAGATACGCTATGACGGCATCAATATCAATAAGATAAAGAAGGCCGACCTCCGCCGGTCCCTCGGCATAGTCCTTCAGGATGTCAACCTGTTTACCGGAACGGTCATGGATAACATCAGGTACGGCAAGCTCGACGCCACCGACGAAGAGTGCATCGCCGCGGCCAAGCTGGCCAATGCCCACGACTTCATCATGATGCTGCCCAAGGGCTATGACACCATGCTCGAGGGCGACGGCAGCGGCCTCTCGCAGGGCCAGCGCCAGCTGATCTCCATCGCACGCGCCGCCGTGGCCGATCCCCCGGTAATGATCCTTGATGAGGCTACGTCGAGCATCGACACCCGCACCGAGGCGATAGTCCAGCGCGGTATGGACAGGCTTATGGAGGGCAGGACGGTATTCGTCATCGCCCACCGCCTGTCGACCGTCAAGAACTCCGACGTCATCATGGTCCTTGAGCACGGCAGGATCATAGAGCGCGGCAGCCATGAAAGCCTTATCGCCGAAAAGGGCAAGTTTTACCAGCTCTATACCGGCGCCTTCGAACTCGAATAGCAGAAAATAAAAACAGACGCCGGGATATCCCGGCGTCTGTTTGCTATTGCCGTATACGGCGGCTGATGATATAATCAGATATCATCGGTTATAACGGAGCGTGAGACTATGGTACATATAGGCAATCATTGGGACGAGGTGCTGGCCGACGATTTTGCGTCGGATTATTACGCGAAAATACGCCAGTTTTTAAAGCGGGAGTATGGGTCCCAGACAGTATATCCCAACATGTATGACATATTCAACGCGCTTAAAGCGACCGACTATGACGACGTCAATGTCGTGATCCTCGGTCAGGATCCCTATCACGGGCCGGGCCAGGCCCACGGCTTTGCCTTTTCGGTGCGGCCCGGCGTGCCCGCGCCGCCGTCGCTGGTCAATATATATAAAGAGCTGCACGATGAGCTCGGTATGGAGATACCCGCCGGCGGATGCCTGCTGGGATGGGCAAGGCAGGGGGTGCTGCTGCTCAACACCTCGCTGACCGTTCGGGCGCATCAGCCCAACTCCCACCGCGACTGCGGCTGGAGCATCCTGACCGACAGTATAATAAGAAAGCTCAATGAAAGGCCGCGTCCGATGGTGTTCATGCTCTGGGGTGCTAACGCCAAGGCCAAGAGACCCCTTATAACCAACCCCGAGCATCTTATCCTGACGGCGGCACACCCATCGCCGCTTTCGGCCCACAACGGATTTTTCGGGTGCGGCCATTTCCTGAAAGCCAACGAGTTTCTGGCGCGGCAGGGACGCCATATAAACTGGGAAGAGGTCGGAGAATAGAAAAAACCGGATGCGTGGAAGCTCCCTGCTGGTAAGACAGTAAAACTCAAATTTCTTGGAACAGGCATGATTTCGGTCATG
>CAKUAK010000102.1 GCA_934636325.1 uncultured Eubacteriales bacterium | reverse complement strand
GCCCGGGGCAGCTTCATCCCAATAAGTTATATTCTAAGTATACACCTGTTTCAAATTATTTTCCATTGACCCAATATATGAAATTTTTAACGATATTCAGGCATTTTCACGAATACCCCTGTGCATGTCAGCTTTTTACACAAAATGACATAAAAATACCCATTGCGCGATCTTTTCCCGCCAATGGGTATTCTTTATTGATCTTCAAGCACAAGGTGCGCCTTTTCCATCATCATCACGAGCACCGGTATCAGCACCAGCTGGAGTATTATCCCCGGTATGGCCGTTGTGACAGCCCCGGCCATAAACAACGAAAGGCTGAACTCTGTCCCCCGCAGGCCGGCCAGCGCGAACTGGACCCCGCCCCAGACGATGCGGCCGGCCACCATTGCCGTTATCAGAGAAAGGTATATGCACCATTTTTTCCTCGGCAGGGCGCGGTACATGATACCCGATACCGCGCCGTATACGGCCAGCTCGAAGGCCATTGCTATCGCCGCAAAGAAGGGTGGCATGCCGAACATGACCGACCGCAGCAGCGGCGATATGAATCCGACGGCCAGACCCCAGGGCCACCCGCAGACAAATCCGCAGAGCAGCGCCGGTATATGCATCGGGCAGAGCATCGCGCCGACCTCCGGGACATGGCCGGTCAGCATGGGCAGCACCATTGCGATGGCCAGATATACCGCCGAATATGTCAGCCTCCGCATGGTCTTCTGCGAAAAGGCCTGTCCCTTTTTATTGTTCATTTCCTGTTCTCCCTTCGGCCTATCCCAAATATACCATCGAGCCGGAAATATCGGCCCCGCTCTCCTGCGCCAGGGCGGCCGCCGCTTCAGCACAGTCGACCCCCTCCATAAGAGAAGGATACATCATCTTTGCAAGCCAGACCTGTGCCGCAAGCCTTCCGGCCTGCGAATCGAAAAGACGTGTCGACATGACCATGACCCTTCCGTCGGATATGGCCGAAGTGCCCGAGAGCCCCTCGCGTGAAATGATCTCCGAGCGCAGCGCCGAAGCCTGCGACATGTCGCCGGTCAGCTTGACTATCGCCCCGGGCTCTTTCCTTGCGATCCATCCGTCATCGACGGCAAGACCATCGGCCGTCAGCTTTGACGACACACAGTATCCCCCGGCGCCGGCGGCAAGGGCATACTCTTTTGTGCCCTTGAGTACGGTGACATGATCCTCGGGCGATTCGATATAGACATAAAGCCGTTCGCACTCGAAAAGCGAGCCCAGCTTATCGTCGAGCAATGTCTGATAATACTGATATGATGTGTCGGCCGTTTTGCCGCTGTCATCTGTTCCCAGCTTGTCGGCGTTATCGGCCGGCACGGTCTCGGTAGCAGTCTGTCCGGCGCTGTTGTCGACACGGGCCGTAACATTTGAAATATCCTGTTCGGGCTTCTTTTCGCCCGGATCATCTATTATCGTGTTTTCGGCCGACGGCGTTATCTCTGCGTCGGCCTGATCCGAATACTCCCTGCGCTCCGCTTCGGGGTCATCGGCCGTCGGCGTATCCTCGGGGGGCTGCGCATCGCCGTTCCCCTGCTCCGCATCATCGGGCATGTCGGTTTTCTGTTCCTCCTGCGGCATATCCGTGCCCTCGGGCGGCGTCTGTATCTCATCGGTCAGCCTGCTGCGGCATCCGCAAAGACCAAATGCCATACAGAGGGCCAGTATATATATAATGATACGCTTCATATCATACCTCCAAATCAAAGGTGCAGCCCCAGCACATACTTGAGCCGCAGCCGGGTCCGCATGTCCCCGCCGTCATAGAGAACGGTCTCTGTCTCTTCGAGCAGGGCCTTGACCTGCTCCACCTGCTCTTTTGTCATGATATGGGTGCTGTAAGCCGCCTCTCGGAAAATATCGGCGGCAAGACGGTATTTTTCGGCATAGCCATCGGGCATATCATGCCCGAGCCTGTCTGCCCATGAGGAAAAACTGCCGATGCCGCCGGCCTTTCCCGTCCTTTCAAGATAAGCGGCGATATGCCTGAAAACGGCGCATATGGCGGTCGAGGCATCGTCGGAATCAAAATCGGCACGTCTGGCGGCCGCCTGCCGCCTGTTGGCGTCAAAAAGCACAAAGGGCAGAAAAGGCAGGGTCAGCAGTGCCAGTATCAGCAGACCGAGCAGCGCCGTTTTAAAATAATTCGTGCGTTTCGGCCGGCTTATCTCGGTCTCGTTTTCGGTAATATGCTCATAACCGCGATAGTCGCCATCAGCGTTTCCGTTCTCCATATTCAGGCGATTTTCCTTGCGGGTCGCCTCCTGTTCGGCGCTTCCACCCGAAAGGCCTTGGGATATCCGCGACTCAAGGACGCTCAGGCTGTCCCTCACCCGCTCGGAACGCTCTTCGAGCTTTAGGTCGACCCCCGGGCGGAATGCCAGCGTCAGGATAACGGCCGCCGCAGCCGCCGCGGCAAATGCCGCCGTGCTGCGCCATCCTTCGCCGAAGTAAAAGCAGAAGGCCGCAAGAAGGCCGAAAGCCGCAATATTGACCCACACGCCCGGCACAACGCCAAGCCACATCTCGCCCGCCGCCAACGCCAGCGCCATGAGCATCGGTATCCATACCTGTCTTTTGACGGCCGACAGGGCCAGCAGCGCCGCCGCGGCCGCGCCGATCAGGATCAGCGCCAAGACCGGCGATGCGCCGTCGGTGGTCTCATAAAGCTGGTAGACATATGTATTCGCGGCCTGGCTGGCTTCAAAAAGCCTGTTGAGCAGAGCGCAAAGGCTCTCTCTCGCCGCCGGGAGGATAAAGAACAGCAGGGCCAGCGCGGCTATGGCAAGCGCTATTGCCGCCGCAAGCCTGCCGAACCTGTTTTCTTCGCCCTCCGCCGTGATCTCAAGACCGGCAAAGGTCTCTTTCTTCTTCATTCGGAACCTCTCAGATCTCAATATATCCGTTTATGATGCGTCCTTCGGCATCGGCCGAAACGACCTCTTCTCCCTCGGCCTGCCCGCAGGATATCACCGTGATGCGTCCGCCCGAGGGCAACTCCCTCGTGCCGTCGGGAAAGACCGGCGAGCATATGACGATATGTGCCGCGCCCGCTCCGAGACCCTCGGCGGCAGCCGCACGGCATATGGGCGACGCGTCGCCGCTGACCTTTGCCGAGAGCACCCTGCCGCATAATACAGCTATATCGTCCTCGCGCTCCACATATTCAAGCTCGGTTTTCCCGCCGTTCTGCCAGCCCGCGGTATGCCCGCGTCCGATATCAGCCAGAGCCGCCGATATCGAAAGAAATGCCGCCGCGGCGCCGCTCACGGCGTCGGGCGATGGGCCGGATGCTCTGTCGAAAAGCAGCAGTATGTCATCCGACACCGGCAGTCCCAGCTCGCGCAGCATGAGATTATCGTTCTTCTGCGACAGCTTCCAATGTATCTGCCTGACCGGGTCACCGGGATGATATTCGCGTATGGCAAAGATCTCGCTGGGATCGCTTCCCGGGCGGGTATCCGACCATCTCTCACCCTCTGCCGAAGGCGCCGTAAGGTCGCTTATAACGATTTCCGGCGGATAAAGCCGGGGACGCGATATTATGTGCGCTTCCTTGACCTCGGCCTCCTTTGACCACCGCAGGCCGAGCATATTGCAGACACGCCCGCCGCACAGTCTTACGCGGACCGCACCGCAATGCCTGACCTTTATGCTGTATCTGCCGCCCGCCGAAAGCTCCGCCCATGTTTTTTCGCCGGTAAGGGTGTTTTCGGCTTCAAGCCTGCCGCAGAGCATTGCGCCGGGCAGCAGCCCCGATACCTTTACCGTGCATGTCAGGCTGTCCCCCGCCATGCACTCGGACGGACATTCAAGAGCGATCCCGACCCTTCCCGCCGAGATCCGCGCCATGATGGCCGACAGCGCCGGGGCCATCAGCGCGGCCGCCAGTATGACCCTTGTCCCGGTATTATTTTCGAAAAAATACAGACCCGACGCGGCCGCGAGCCACACGGCCCACACCGCCATCCTTTTTACCCTCATCTGGTCTGTCCGTGGTCGGGCACCCTGACGCTTCCGAGAATATCCGACATGATCTGCTCTGTCGATGCGCCCGAAAGGCGTGCCCGCTGATTAAGTATCATTCTGTGACCGCAGACGTCGGCAAATATGGCCTGAACGTCCTCTGGCGTGACATAATCGCGTCCATCCATGTACGCATGGGCCTTTGACATGCGGTCGAGGAAAAGCGCGCCGCGGGGGCTTATGCCGACCTCTATCATCGGATGTACGCGGGAAGCCATTGCCAGATCGGTGATATAATCAAGTATGCTGTCCTTGGCCGATACATTTCTGACCTCCTGCTGCATCCTTATGACATCCTCCCGGCTGACAGCCTGCTCTACCGAGCTTATGGGGTCGCTCTTCTGGCGATCCCTGAGGATGGCCACCTGGGCGTCATGGTCGGGGTATCCGATCGACAGCCTTACAAGAAAACGGTCGAGCTGCGCATAGGGCAGCAGCTGTGTCCCCGCCGTGCCGACATTGTTCTGGGTTGCGATGACGACGAAGGGACGCTGGAGCGGATATGTATTGCCGTCGACCGTGACCTGGCGCTCTTCCATAGCCTCCAGAAGTGCCGACTGGGTCTTACTGGAGGTTCTGTTGATCTCGTCGCCGAGAAGCAGATTGGTCTGGCTTACAACGCCGCTTCTGTATTCAAAGGCCCCTGTTTCCTTGTTATACATCGAAAAGCCGACGATATCGGAGGGCAGGACGTCGGGCGTGAACTGTATCCTGTTATACTTGAGCCCAAGGGTCTTCCCGAGGGCTACGGCCAGGGTCGTCTTTCCGACGCCGGGGATATCGTCAAGAAGGATGTGGCCGTCTGACAGTATGGCCATGAGTATCTTCTCGATGACCTCCTGCTTTCCGACGACGGCCTTTTGTATCTCATCTATGATATGTGAAAGCTGCTTTTCCATTTATCTTCCTCATTTCCTGATGCTGCTTATCGCTCTCAAAGGCACGATGATCTCGCGCCCTTGAGACCGACAAGAGTCCTGCGCACCGGCCTTCGGACCGCCGCGCAGGACGATAGCAGATCTGTTCTCTTATTTTGCGGGGATCACAAGGACCTGTCCGACATATATCCTTGCCGGGTCTTTGACCTGGGGGTTGGCACGGGCGATCCTGCTCCATTCGGCGCCGCTTCCGTATACGCTGGATGCGATCTTCCACATGGAGTCGCCCTTCTTGACGGTATAGCTGCTTCCCTGGGCAGGCTTATCCTGACCCTCGGCCGGGGTCTGGCTGCCGTTATTCTCGGGCTGCTGCACCGTGCCGCTGCCCTGCTGGCCGTTTTCATCGGGCTTCTGCTCAGGCTGCTGAGGCTGAGAGGGCTGCTCCGGCGTCGGCTCGGGCTGTGCGGGAGTTTCGGGAACATTGGCGACCGTGATGCGGCCGGCAGTTGCTGCATATGTGTCTCCTACCACATTCTCAAGTGCCTCGTCGATATACATCCAGACAACGTCGCGGACAACGGCCGTCGTTATTGCCGAACGGCTGTCAGCCTCGGCGGCTGACTGGAAGATGTACGAAGACTCCATGCCGTTGAAGTTGGCGTTGCTTGTAACGACGGCATATGTGGCGGCGGCGTCAAAGGCCTTTCCGTTGACATCGCCGATGGTCACGCGCTGTACCGAGGCTGCCTTATACCAGGGCTCTTTGTATACTTCGCCCTTATCAAAGCCCTTTCCGGCATCGACCGTATAGCTCAGGCCCGATACCTGCATAAAGGATGCGCATGCGGCGGCCGAGGCCTCGGAGTAGGGCAAGCCCTGCGAGGCCGCCTCAAGGGTCTCCTGAAGCTGTGCGCCGGTCATATAGACAACGGCGACACGGTTGGGATAGGGCAGAACGTTGGCAAGGGTCTCTGCGCCGAACTTGCCCTCGGCGATATCGGCACGAAGATTGCCGCCGTTCCAGAGGGCGACGACATGGTCGGCATCGACGGCAATGCTGCCGTTCCCGGCCTTTACGTCATCCTCGTCGAAATATCCGTTGATCTTTCCGGATACCGCAAACCAGCGCAGAGCGTCGCTCCAGAGATCGCCGAGATTGGTCTCGCCCTTTCTTGCGGCATCGTCGGCTCCGTCGAGTTTTACGCTGCTGTAGGCCTCAAGGGTATCGTCGAGCTCGATAACATTGCCGTGGGCGTCGGTAAAGGTCGATGCATACACCGAACCGCAGGCCAGCGTGAGCATGACTCCAAGCGCCAGCACAAGGCTCATGGCTCTTTTCTTCATTTCTGATTCCTCCATCGTATGATGATATTTCCGGCCGCAGACCGCGATAAAACAGAAAAGGTACCGGCGACCCGCGCTCTGCGGTACGCCGATACCTTCGTGATATCGAATCAAGCTATTGACCTTTTTATCTAATCCCTGATGTGCCGATCTGACGGCTCAATATCAGCTTCTGCTGATGGCTGTCAACTTCTGTTGACCTGATAATAATATCAAAATTGCTTCCGTTTGTCAATCAGGCGCGCTGTCCCTTCTTCTCTTTGAACCAGTCTTTAAGGAAGGCATATGTCTCGCCGAAGCTCTCGTTTCTGGTCTTTTTGACGTCATAGCCCATGAGCTTGCTGATCTTCTGGAGGCAGGGGCCGCCGCAGAATACGGCGATGAATGTGCCGATGCCGAACTCGCCGCCGAGGACAGCGCCGAGGGTAAAGGCCGCGGCCTCTATTGCCATGCGGCAATAGCCTATCTGGAAGGGCACGCGCTTGGAAACGGCCAGCATGAGAGAGTCGCGGGGACCCGAGCCCATCTGAGACGACATATAAAGATAGATGCCGAAGCTGCTGAAAAGTATGCCGACGACACAATAAGGTATCTGCATCCAAAGCGAGCCTGCCCGAGGCACGAGATCAAGCGTGTGATTGAGATCAATGAACAGATCGGAAAACATTCCGATGCATGTGGCATTGAGCACCGTTCCGATGCCCAGCTTTTCTTTTGCAAGGATATCGAGCACGATGATGCAGACGCCGATCAGCGTATTGGCCTGCCCGATAGTTATGCCGATGGTTTTGGAAAGACCGTCGTTCAGCACGTTCCATGCATTGAGACATCCGCCCTGCTTCGAGATCATCGTGCCGCAACCGATTATGGCAAAGCCGACCATCATCCTTAAGATCTTGCGTATTCTTACGCCCATTTTTCTTTTCCCCCTGTTTCTTTATGCGCTGTGACGCACTGTCTATAATTCTATCAGTGCAAAGGATATACGTCAACGATGAACTTTTTCTTGACAATCTCCCAAAATGCGTGTAATATAACTTCGATATCCTTGTCTGCGCATAAGGCGCAGGCCAAAGTCCAGAAGGAGGTGCAGAAAATGCCTAAAGTAACAGCTAACTACGAGACACTTTTCATCATCAACGCCACCATCGGCGAAGAGGCTATCGCTTCTGTCGTTGAAAAGTTCAAGACCCTCATCGGCCAGCATGGCGAGATCACATCGGTCAACGAGTGGGGCAAGCGCCGTCTTGCTTACGCTATCGACGATATGACAGAGGGCTATTATGTTCTCGTTGAGTTCAACAGCAAGCCTGAATTCCCTGCTGAGCTCGACCGTATCTACAACATTACTGAGGAAGTCATGCGTTCTATCATCATTGCCAAGGAGTAAGTGATATGCTTAACAAGGCCATCCTTATGGGCCGCCTTACGGCCGAGCCCGAGCTGCGGCGCACACAGAGCAACACAGCGGTCACTTCCTTCTCGCTTGCGGTAAATCGCTCCTATGCGAGACAGGGCGAGCAGGCACAGACCGATTTTATCGACATCGTTGCCTGGGGTTCGACAGCCGAGTTCGTCAGCAAATGGTTCCATAAGGGTATGCTTGTCGCCGTTTCCGGCCGTATCCAGACCAGAAACTGGGAGGACAGGCAGGGTAACAAACGCAAGTCCACAGAGGTCGTGGCGGAAGATGTATATTTCGCCGAGCCCAAGCGGGATTCACAGCCGCAGTCGCAGTATAATCGGAGCAGCATGTCTGCTCAGCCCTCACCCGCCCCCGATCCGATGTCGTTCGATTTCAACACCGGCGTGGACGAGTTCCAGGAGCTTTCCGATGACGACGGCGAACTCCCGTTCTAATAACTTTCATTAGAAGGAGGAATAAAAATGGAGACAAAAGAAAGAACAGAGCGTTCTGAGCGCCCCGAGCGTCCTGAGCGTCCCAGAAACGACAGACGCCGCAGGAAGGTCTGCCAGTTCTGCGTAGATAAAGTAACATCTATCGATTTCAAAGATACAGCCAAGCTCCGCAAGTACGTTTCTGACAGGGGCAAGATCCTTCCCCGCAGGATGACCGGCACATGTGCAATGCATCAGCGTCAGCTGACAGAAGCCATCAAGCGTGCAAGGCATGTTGCTCTGCTTCCCTACACAGCGGAATAATTTATCTATCACCAAGGCCGCCCACTTTCGGGCGGCCTTTTTTGTTGTTATTTCAAGCATAATTCACCCTTCTTTCTGCATATATATTTGCATAAGAACATTGTTAAATATTAACAATGTTCTTATGCAATTTGCCGATTTTTGCAAGAAGCCCTTTTTTTCTTAATTTTGCTATGATATAATTAAGAAAAATTAATATAATTTTGGGGTTTGAGTTCATACAAATTATAAAGAGGTGAAGAAAATGAATAGCAACACAAAAAAGAAATCGGCTTTTCTCGAACGCTTCCAGACGTCCATCGAAAAGGGTGCAAACAAATTGCCACCCCCGTTCATCCTGTTCTTCTATCTTTTTTTGATCACCGCAGTAATTTCCCTCATCCTTTCACTGTTAGGTGTCGAACTGCTCAATCCCAGTAACGGTGAAATCATAAAGCCTAACAATTTTTTCTCGGTCGCCGGCATACACTGGCTGCTGGCAAACATGGTCAAAAACTTTACCGGATATGCATCTCTTGGTGTTGTAATCACAATCACCGTCGGTATGGGTATGCTTGAGCAAACGGGCATGGTATCGGCCCTGCTTAAAAAACTTATGGCCGTTATCCCCGACAATGCTCTCGTCTTTGGCTGTGCGGTAATAGCAATCTGTGGAAACATATTTTCAGACTCCAGTGGTTATATTATTCCTCCGCTTATCGCCATGCTTTTTGCCAGCTATGGAAAGAATCCTATCGCTGGTTTTTCGGTGGGTATGCTTGGCGTTTCGGGTGGATGGTCGGCCAACCTGTTCCCCGCCGGCACCGACGCCCTGCTGATGGGCATAACCAATACCGTTCTTGACAGTGAGTTGGGCGTCGGGGTCTTCAATGTCGAACTCGTCTGCAACTATTTCTTTACATTTGTATCGACCTTTGTGCTTGCTGCGGTCATTACCCTTGTCGACAAGTACATAATGGAACCCCACCTCGGCCCGTTTGTCCCCGGAAAGGGCAGCGGAGGCCACTCTGCTGTTATCCTTACAAAGGATATAACCCCGGTAGAGCGCAAAGGGCTTCGCGCTGCAGGGCTTGTTTCCCTTGGATATGTCGCCCTTATCGTTGTCGGAATACTTACCGGTGTGCTGACCAATGCCGAGACCGGCTCTCTGCTTAACTCGCCGTTCCTGAGCGGCATTGTCCCCATCCTTTTCGGTCTGTTTTTCACATCCGGCCTTGCCTTTGCCATTGCAACCGGCAACGTCAAGTCAAGTAAAGATATCTCCGACCGCTGTATCGCCCAAGTAAAAACAATGACGACCTTTGTCACAATTGTCTTCATGATAGGCCAGTTTACCGCCCTTTTCAGCTGGACAAAGATCGGAACCCTGATTTCCATCGCCGGAGCTAATGCCCTTCAGAAAATGGGATTTACCGGAATGCCGATGATCGTTATTTTCATCCTGATCGTGGCATGCATTAACTTCCTTGTTGGTTCAAGCTCGACAAAATGGGCTATTCTTGCTCCCATTTTTATCCCAATGATGCTTCAGCTTGGCTATCATCCGGCCTTCATCCAGATGGCATACCGCATCGGTGACTCCTGTACAAATGCTTGTTCGCCAATGTCTGCGGTCCTCTTCATGTGCCTTACTATTGCTCAGGAGCAATACGATAAGGACTGTCAGCTGGGGACCATCCTTTCGAACAACATAATCGGCGCGTTTTGTATGCTTTTCGCCTGGATAGTCTTCTTTGTAATCTGGAACCTCATCGGTCTGCCTGTCGGACCGGGAACGACGGTATTCATGCCTGCACTTTAATCTCCAAATGCAAAAATGCCCCCGGGAGTTTACCTCCCGGGGGCATTCTGTGTTAAAACAGCCCTTATTTCTTCATCATAATATCAACTATCGTTGCGTTGGCGTTGTCC
>CAKUAK010000101.1 GCA_934636325.1 uncultured Eubacteriales bacterium | reverse complement strand
GCAGCGGTCATCGAAACATATGTCCTTTATGACCGAATAGGCAAAGCGATGGTCGCTGTCCCTGTCGTGCAGCTTGAAATCGGAGGGGGTAAAGAGATATGTCACCTTGCCCCCCTTTTTGGCATATCTGCGCCACATCATCTTTCCGGCCGAGCGGCTGTCCTTGCTGAAAAACACCATCAGGCCGATGAGGATGACGAATACCGACATGATCCAATAGGATACCGGCACGCCGCCCTCGGACGCCATAAGGGCGATCGAAAGGATGAGGTTTCCGATGCCGCTGAAGATCATAAGGCCGCCGCCGAGGCGCGAGATAATGCGCAGCAGCTTTTCGATCTTTTTCCTTCCGGAGGCCAGTGCCACCTGTGCCCGCATAAAGCCGATGAAATCGGCCTGCTCATATATCATTGCAAATCTGAACTGCATTGTATATCCTCCGGCAGCCTCAAGCTTCATGGGTCTCGCCGAGGGCGTTGCGTCCTACCTTGACCAGCCATTTGTCGCCCTTGAAGCGGGCATGGTATATGGTCGAACGCACGACCCAGTCGATACACATTGCAAGCATGATACCGACACCGCGCATTCCCATTTTGACGCCGAAGAGGTATGCGCCGAATACCCTGACGGTCCACATGGTCACCGAGCCGACGATAAGTGAGACCCTTACGTCCCGTGCCGAGCGGAAGCAGTTGGGCAGCATGAACGAATCGGCCCAGAAGGGCATGAAGGCGGTCTCGACAAGGAACATTTCTATCGCCAGCCTTATTACCGCCATGTCACGCGTGAAACAGAGGGCCAGCGGGAAGCATAAGGCCGCCTTGATGAACATGGTATACATACAGAGCTTGCGCCCTGTGCGCATCATAAAGTCGGCCGTGTCTCTTGTCTTTTCACGGCTTCCGGTTCCGGCGGCCTGACCCACAAGAGTGATTATCAGCACGGAATAGGAGGATATCAGAAGCTGGGTGACGTTTTCGATCGAGCAGGCCACCTGGTATGCCGATATTACCGCTGTCCCCATGGTCGACAGGAATACCTGAAGCAGCACCTTTCCTCCGTTGAACATCAGGTTCTCTATACCGGCCGGGATACCGATCGACATGGTCTTTGTGACGATGTCCTTTTCAAGGTGCAGGCTGAACTCGCCGCGGATGCAGACCCGGCTCTTCCGGCTGAATATCCGCAGGAGGCCCAGCACGGCCGCAGTCCCGACGGCAATAAGCATCGAAAATCCGGCGCCCCTCGGGCCCATGTCCATGGTTATTACGAAAACATAACTGAGTACGATGTTTATCACATTCATGACCATGCCGATGACCATTGGCGTGCGGGTGTCTCCGGCGCTTCGGAACACACCGCTGCATTGATAATGGATGAACCACATGGGGGTCGCCAGCACAGATATGGTGAAATACTCTATCGAGTACCGCATGACATCGGCATCGGATGCGCCGTAAAGAGCGTAAAGAAGCGGCACACGGCCGATGAACATGACGACCGTCAGCGCAAGACTTATAAGTATGCCCAGCAGAAGCGACTGCGAGGCACTCTTTTGCCCCCCCTTGGCGTCGTTTGCTCCGACACTCTGCGCCACCATGACGTTGCCGCCCATGGCAAAGTTATTGAAGAAATACACGATGACGTTGTTGACCGTGTTGACCTGACCGACCCCGGCCAGCGCCGCGCTGGATATCGTTCCCATGACGGCCACATTTACAAGGCCCAAAAGGATGGCCGACATCTGGTCGACAAATACACCCGGATAAAGCCTTTTCTGCTGGGTCATCATCTCTTTGTCATCACAGACAGGCAGCCTTAACGCCGCCGGTAAACCTGCCAAAACACCCACTCCTCTGTTTTTTCAAAAGTCTTTGTTATTTTACACCTGCGTGCCGAAAAGGTCAACACAGATATCGTGGCAGGGGAATACCGCCCGGTGAAAACGCCCTATTCGGTCACAAAGCGCAGAAGCAGCTCGAGCATGGCAAGGGCATCGTTGATACTCATCAGCTCGACGGGTGAATGGGAATACCTGCGGGGTATGGTCAGGGTCGCACCCGCCACGCCCCGACCCTGTATCGTGCCCGAAAGAGCATCGGTCGAACAGCTGAAGCCGCATACCGACAGCGGCTGAAGGGGGATCGAATACTTATCTTTTATTTCCATGATCTTCTTCTCCATCTCAGGATGAATGAAGTTCATGGGCGATATACCCTCCGAAAGGCTGCATACAACACCATGCCCCAGCTGTACCGGAAGATCCCTCCGCCAGTTCATGCCCGGCGTATCGGCACAGGGCACCGTATCGACGGCGATCATCATATCGGGGCAGAGATAATTTACGGCGGCGGCCGATCCGCGCAGGCCGACCTCTTCCTGAAGGGTAAATACCAGCCACAGCTCGCATGTCAGGGCGCTCTTATCGACCGTGCGCAGCAGCTCGAGAAGAACGGCGCAGCCGGCGCGGTCGTCAAGGGCACGGCAGCAGATAAGGTCGCTGTTGCTCATCTCGATGTAATTATACATGGGCGAGGCATAGCTTCCGATCTTTACGCCGAGGGCCTCGGCCTCGGCCCGGGAGGAAACGCCGATATCAATGAATATATCATTTGCCGACACCAGCTGGCGGCGCTCTTCGGGCGACTGGAGATGGGCCGCCTTTGTGCCGACGATGCCGGGGATATGGCCGTCGACAAGCACCTGGCGGGCCTCGATGCATTTGTCGGGCACGCGGACATTGGCGACGCTCAAAAAGCCGTCGTCGCTGATGCTCCTGACCCAGAAGCCAAGCTCGTCGGTATGGGCGCAGAGCATGAGCTTCTTTCCCTGTCCGCCGACCCTGACCATAAGATTTCCGTAATTATCGTAAAAAACATCGCTGGCATATTCCCGCGCGATGGCGGCGATATGCTCGGTCATGACCCGCTCTTTGCCCGAGGGCGAGGATATCTTCAAAAGATCCTTGAGCACATCGCGGTAGGCCGCTTTTTTCGTTTCGTCAAATATCATGTTCCGCACTCTCCCTTTTCTGTCAACAGATGCTTACAGTATATCACATCGGATGGACGATGGGTGGGAAAAATGCATAAGAAAGGCCCGCGGCTTTTTTAAGCCGCGGGCCGCATGTCTGATGGATAGGGGGATTATTCCTCGTCCTCTGCTTCGTCCTCGTCGTCGACAAGAGAACCCAGATCGAACTCGAGCTCTTCGCCGCAGGCGGGGCACTTCATTTCGCCGTTGCCCAACTGGACCTCATCGATGACGATATGCTCGCCGCAGGTGGGGCATTCGAGCTCATAAAGATCCTCGTCGTCCTCGAAGTCATAATCCTCGTCATCGTCGTCCTCATCGACATCTGCATCATCGCAGATGTCGTCAAGAACGTCGCAGACGCCGTCCAGATCGTCGTCGATATCGTCGACAGCGTCTTCGATATCTTCGATGACATCCTCGATATCCTCGATCTCGGAGTCGATCTCGTCGAGATGAGCGTCGATATCGTCGATCGACAGAGCCATTTCATCAAGTGTGTCGACAATTACGGAGACCAGCTTGCCCATATTGTCGTTCTTGTCGATATTGAGGCCTTCCATAAGGCCCTTCAGATATGCTGTCTTTTCGGTGATGGTCATTTTTAACTATCTCCTTTCAATAGATCGGGCATTTCTGCCCGCGGAAAAAATTATTCCTTGGAACGCTCAAGGTATTCGCCCGTGCGTGTGTCGATCCTGATCTTCTCGCCGACGTCGATGAAGAGGGGTACCTTGACCTCTGCGCCTGTCTCAAGGATGGCGGGCTTTGTGACGTTGGTGGCTGTATCGCCGCGGAAGCCGGGATCGGTCTCTGTTACGACCAGGTCGACGAACAGAGGAGGCTCGATGCCGAATACGTTGCCCTTAAAGGAAAGGACCTTGACGACTGTGTTCTCCTTGACGAACTTGAAGGAATCGGAGAGCTTGTCGGCATTGAGAGGCATCTGCTCGTATGTCTCTGTGTCCATGAAGTAATAAAGATCGCCGTCCTGATAAAGATACTCCATATCCCTGCGCTCGATAACTGCGTTCTCGAACTTATCGGTGGGGTTGAAGGAACGCTCTACGACAGCGCCCGTGATGACGTTGCGGTACTTTGTACGGACGAAGGCAGCGCCCTTACCGGGTTTGACATGCTGGAACTCGATGACCTGAAGCACCTGTCCATCCATCTCAAAGGTCACGCCGTTTCTGAAATCGCCGGCTGTTAACATATAAATTATCCTCCTAAACAGTTGTTGAAAGTTAAATGTCCGCCCGTGCAGCGGAAAACTGACAATACCCCCGGCCCGAAAGCGCGAATATGGTATCATAACGGAAATATTTTATAATAAACCGTGATAAAAAGCAAGTTATATTTGCTGTTTACGCAAATACAGTGCTGAAACCCCATCTTTCGGACCGAACAGAACCGTTTAGCCGAGTATCATAAGCTCCTTGGGGAACTCGGTCAGGTTGCGTTTTCCCTCGGGAGCGAGATAGATCATATCCTCTATCCGGACGCCGCCCTTGCCGGGGATATAGATGCCCGGCTCCATGGTGATGATGTTGCCGGTGTGGAACTCGCCCTGATATCTGGCGCTGGCGCGGGGATTCTCGTGGATATTGATGCCGAGGGAGTGGCCGAGGCCGTGGCCGAAATATTTGCCGTAACCGGCATTTGCGATGACGTCGCGGGCCGCCTTGTCGACCTCGCAGCCCTTTTTGCCGACCCCGAGGGCCTCGATGCCGGCCAGCTGGGCCTCGAGGACGATCGAGTATATCTTCTTCATCTCGTCGGTGGCATAACCGACGGCAAAGGTCCTTGTCATATCAGAACCGTATCCGCCGTATTTCGCCCCGAAATCGATGGTGACAAAATCGCCGTTTTCGATCCTTTTGTGTGCCGGTGTGCCGTGGGGCAGAGATGTGCGCGCGCCCGAAAGGAAGATGGTGCTGAAGCTGACGGCTTCTGAACCCTTCTTTTTCATGAGGTATTCCAGCTCTGCGGCAAGCTCATCATCATAGGCGCCGGCCTTTATATGCGGAAGAAGCTCGGTAAGCGCCTCTTCGGCAATGCGCTGTGCCTTGACAAGTGACTCTATTTCCTTTTCGTCTTTGATCTCGCGAAGTATCTCGAAGGCATTTTCCACCGGCACGAGCTCGGCGCTCAGTGCCTCGCAGTATTTCTTATAGTCATGCACCGGCATGAGAAGATCCTCAAAGGCCAGCGTCTTTATCCCGCATTTGTCTATGACCTCCTGGGGCGTGGAGAAGGTCGAGTAAGAGCCCTGGGGTTCAATGACGGTATATCCCTGTGGATCCATAAGGGCGTGGGCCGCTTCGATATACCTCGAATCGGTATAGCAGAAGCCCTGCCCGTCGGCCGTGATGACGGCAAAGCCCTCAAGATGCGGAAACTCTGTGGCGTACTGAAGGTTCTCCTGGCCGGTGATCAGAACGGCGTCAAATCCCCTTTCCTTTACCATCGCGGCTATCTTTTCAAGTCTGCCCATTTTTATTCTTCCTCCTGATCTTTAATATATTTTATATATGTCTCCTTCATGAAAAGCGCGTCCCTGTCCTGGGTCCCGGCCGATTCGCATATGATGCGGGGCGTCAGGCCGCGGCGGGCCAGCAGCCTGCCCAGCGGCTCGAACTCCGGGCCGTAGACCTCGTCCTCAAAGGTGAGATGGCGGACCTCGCCGCCCTTGGAGTATTCTATCTTGCTGAAATGGCCGTGGAAGCTGCCGGCGCGCTCCGGCCCGAGCAGCTGGTCCATCCGATCGAGCAGGGCCGAAAAATGCTCCTCGGTGCTCATGCCGCCCTGTGTGCGGCAGTTGAGATGGCCGAAGTCGATGCAGGGGACTATCTCACCGAAGAGCGAGCAGACCTCCAGCACCTCTTCAAGATCGCCCAGCACATTCATCTTTCCCATCGTTTCAAGGCAGAGGGATATATGGGAAAGCCCGGCCTCTTCGAGCTGGCCCAGCGCCATGCTTATATTCATTATCGTATTGTCGAGGGCCTGCCGCCGTGTCATCCCCGAAAGCCCGCCGCAATGAACGACGACCCGATCTCCGCCCATGAGGTCGCAGGTATGGGCCGAGCTGAGTATGTAATTGAGATTCTTGGCCATGCGCTCGGGGTCGGCGCTGGACAGGTTTATAAAATAAGGCGAATGGAGCGACATTTTTATGTTGTGCTCCTCTGCCTTGCGTCCCAGCGCCGCAGCCTTGTCATCGCCGATATTGACGCCACGGCCGCACTGGTACTCGAAGCAGTCGAGCCCCATCCTCTCAAGATATCCCGGGGCTTCCAGCGAGGAACGATGGTTCTCTGAAAACTCCGTGCTCGACCCCGCCGGGCCGAAAAGTGCTCTATCCATTTTTCTTTTCTCTCCTTTTGAACCTGAAGGGCAGCTCAACCAGCCTGCGCAGCGGGAAATACCAGAGATATGTGTCGGTCGACTGCACCATGATGGTCTTCATGCCGCACCGCAGCCCGCCCAGCACATCGGTATATATCTGGTCGCCGACTATCGCAAGCCGGCCGGGTTCGAGCCCCAGCTCCCCTGCCGCGGCAAGGAAGCCCTCCCGCGACGGCTTATGCGAGCGGTGCCGCCAGCCGCAGCCTATCATATCGGCAAAGCTCTTTGTCCGCACGGGACTCTTGTTGTTGGAAAGTATATAGAGCTTTATGCCGCACTTCTTCATTTCATCGAGCCAGCGCGCCACAGCCCCGGACGGCCGGGGATCCTTTGTCCGCGCCAGCGTTCCGTCTATATCGAGCAGCAGCCCGCGCACCCCCATGCGCTCCAGCATGGCGGGCGTGATCTGCGTCACATCGTCAAGTATCTCATGTGGGAATGGCAAAACCATTTTGTTATCTCATCCGATCGCCAGAATATTATCCATGCCGCCGCAGTATATTTTAAGGCGCGGCATTTTTATTATTTTAACACAGTGTGCGCACAGGGGGCAAGGCATATGACGGGCAGCATGAAAACTTTTACCGTGACCATCGGGCGTGATATACCAAAGGCTTCGGCCATAAACGCGCCCTGCGTCTTTCTTGTATATCATCCCGACGAAAACGGCGCGCTGCGCATCGACGCCCAGCCGGTATCCCGGGGCGGGCTCATGGGGATCTATTTTCCCGGGCCGATGGGAGGCATCGACGCCCAGCGCATGGCTTCCGATATAACCGGCCAGATAAAGCGCCGCGGCTTTTCCGGCGTGCTGCTCGACGTCCCGGCAAACGACGACGGCGGGGCATTTCTCGCGCGTATATGCCCATTTCTGGCCTCCCAGGGGCTTGTCCATTATGTCCCGGTCGAGCTGGCCGACCGCGCGCCGCAGGCCAAGCTGATCGTCCCCTCGGCCATAAGCGGCGGCAGCTTTTCCGAAATGCTGCGCCATTTCTGCTCGCTTTATGAGCCGTCGCGCCTTTGTCTCGAGCTGATCCGCACCCGCTGCGACTTCACCATGCCCTCGGCCGACCCCGACGGCAAGCCCCTGAGCGCCCAGGAGTTCGACTATCTTATGTCGCAAAGCGGCGGCGGGTATTACTCGGCCGAGCTGTGCTGCCGTTATTTCACATATATGGATTCGGGCACGCCCCACTTCGTCATGTATGACGACCGCACCACGGCCCGTGAAAAGGCATCACAGGCGGCGGCCATGGGCTTCTTCGCCTGCTTCGCACTTTACGGCGAATGGGGCGAGGACATCAGGCATATTTATGTGTGATATTTATCAAAAACATATTTTACCCTTTCGCATGTTCCCTTTAGTAAGTTAAACAGTATAGAAAAATTATTGCGATTTTTGTGCATTAAAGAGATTTAGTCAAACACCATCACAGAACAATTGCCATGCCTTCTTTGATATGTTATATTTATGATATTAAAGAACCATTTTGTCATTTGAGGGAGGCATGATCATGAAAATCAGGAATCTTATCAAACGTGACGCACATAAGCTGGTCGCCGCGCTGATACTTATCGCAGTGATATTCATTCTCCGGCTGCCTGCTCTTGAAGAGATCGGACGTGCACGTTCATGGGCGCTTCCCGAGGGATGGCTGCGCGACCTTCTTATATTCGTCCTCTTTACGGCGGTCGGTGCGGCGCTTGGACTTCTGTCGATCGACGGCCCGGTGGGCTTCCGTGTAAAGCTGTCCTGCCTTATTCCGGGCGTTATCTGCTTTATCTATTCGGGTCTTTTTGTAACGTCGATGTATCTCTTTTATACGAAATACCAATCGGCCGAGATCATCAGGCGCATGGAGTTTTTAAGGATCCTCATGCCGCTGGCCGACGAGGCGGCCTCACGCTCGCCCTTTGCCATTTATGCTCAGGTCGTCGTGTTCCCCCTCTGCGGCTTTCTGCTTGTCCGCGGGCTGCTGGGCAGCAGGCCGCAATCCAAAGCCGATCTTCCGGAAAATTCCGTCGGCAGCTAACACCTTTCAGTTATCAAAGGCCCGGGGCATACGCCCCGGGCTTTCTTTTGGCCTGTCGTTCTATTGCCGTGGCCGAGTATGGACGATGTGTCAGCAGCAGCAGTTATTGAAGCAGGGGTTGCAGCAGTTATTGTTGCCGCAGTTGTCTCCGCAGCCGTCGTTGCAGCAGTTGTTCCTGCCGCAGATGCCGCCGGGGGTGCTCCATGCCGCGTAATGTACCCAGATGACAACGATGGCGATGACGACGATGATCCAAAATGCCTGATAATTCTGAAAGAAGCCGCCTGCGAATCCTCTGTTGTTGTTATTGTTGCAGCACATAAAAGATTTTACCTCCTTGAAAGATTTTCAATCCATCATACGCCGCTGCCCCTCCGGGTGTTACTTTGAATATCGGGGCTATGTGCGGCGGAGGATCTGCCGCCGACGGCGGGCGCCGCCCGCTCTGTCAGAGGTATTACAGCCTATGCCGCCGCAGCCTTTTCGGTGACACCAGCGC
>CAKUAK010000100.1 GCA_934636325.1 uncultured Eubacteriales bacterium | reverse complement strand
AAAAAGCCCCTCCGGATCGTCTTATCCGGAGGGGCTTTTTGATGTTTTGTTTAGAGCTTGCTTCCGCACTGATTGCAGAAATTGTTGTCCGATGTGTTTTCGGCGCCGCAGTTGGGGCAGACCTTTGACTCAGCTGTCTCTTCAACAGGCGCCCCTTCGGCCTCGATGGGGGCTGCCTCTTCGGCGGCAGGCTGCTCTTCGCTGTGGCAGCATGTGCATTCTTCATGCTCTTCGGCCGGTGCTTCTACGGCAGCGCCGGCTTCCTGTTCGGGCTTTTCGGCCTCGAGCTTAGCTCCGCAGTTTTTGCAGAAGGAAGCATCGGATGTATTGACCGTGCCGCATACATGGCAGGGGCGGCTGTCAGCGGGCTGTGCGCCGCCGTCCTTGAGCTCGGCCAGCTGTGCCTTAAGGGCCTCGATCTCTTCGGTGTATTCCTTTATGGTATTGCAGAGCACGACGGCGTCGTCATCCAGCTGCTCGCCCTTGGTGAAGAGCTCCCAGTAGTGATCGCCGAGGCGTGTCTTGAGCTCCTCAACGGCGCTGTTGGAAGAGCTGATCTGGGCCGAGATCTTGCCGATCTCAAGCATATCGCTCGTCTTGTCGCCGACATTTTTGGCGATCTCTGCCGTTTTATCACCGACGTTCTTTGCAATTTCGGTCAGCTTATCAAAAAAAGCCATGGTATTATAACCTCCTGATTTACATGTCTCGGGCCTGCGATATATCTCAGGCTGTCTGACTATATTATAACGCAGACCGGAGAGGATAAGTATAAAAAAATTGAAAACTGTTAGGAAAAATTATTTAACTATGATGACCCTTACAGAGCCGCCCTCGGCCGCCGGACGGTCGAGATAAAGCTCGAACTCGGTAAAGTTGGCCCTGGCCTCGGATATCGAAGAGATGAAGGAATCGGTGGCCTGCGAATAGATGACGACCTTATCGTCGACGGGGATATATTGTCCCTTGACCTTGAAGCCGCGATAGGTGTCGTAATCGCTGCGTGATACCGTCGCCGTTCTCGAAAGGGTGAAGGCCGGGGTAGAGAAGTTGTGTGTCCTTGCGCCTTCGCCGACGAGGTCGGAGGCAATGGCGGCGGGTGTGTATGTCGTGCGGGCCTTCATATCGGAGGCTGTGGCCGTCGAGTATGTCTGGACGCCGCCGCTTGTGCGGATGGTGTAATTATACTGGGTATAGGTGAGGGGGCGGCCATCGAGGCCCTCGCCCGATTCGACCTTCTCGGTCGTCATCTTTATCATGCCATAGGTGAAGCGGTCGCCGGTGGCGTCGGCAAGGACGACGAGGTCGACCTGATCGGCGCTGTTGAGCCTTGTATAGAGTATGCGGGAGGCGCTGACCTTTTCAGTGGGGATATCGCTGAGGGATATCTTGTGAAGGGTCATGCCCTTTTCGGCGCACTCATATATGGCGGCGTTGGCGGCAAGAGAACGCTTTCCGATCGTGCCGTCGCTGACATAAAGGTCGCCGCTGGTATGGCTTGCAAGGTCGACAGCCGCAAGGGCGAAGTTGCCGTCGGAGTTCTGGGATACCTCGACCAGCTGGCCTTCAAGGCGGTATATGGTGCTCATGCGCCGGCCGCCGACCGTGATGATGCTGTATCCCGATGTTTTGGGCGTGCCCTCCAGCTTGAGGCCGGAGAGAAGGTCGATCGTGCATGAGGTATCGGTCAGCGAGGAAAGGACGCCGACAGCCTTGGCCGAGACCTTGGAGGAGGGCATTACGGCGGCCAGATTGCCGTTATAATCGAGAAGCAGGGTTATCTGCCCGCCCAGCTTTATGCCCGACTGGCTGAAATATTTCCCGGCCTTCTCGGATACCTGGAAGGTGTGGTTGCCCGCCTTTATCTGAGAGGGGTTGGAATATACCGGAGACCCGCTCTGATAAAGCAGGGTGACACGGTCGGAGGATACGTAATAGGTGTTGTTCGACTGGGAATAGGATATGACGTCGTACTGCTGGAGCTGGCCCTTGGAGATCTCCGTGCCGCCCTTTACCAGCTTGGCTCCGCTCTGGAAAGAGAAGGTGTCGACGCCATAGATACCGGTCTCGCCGACCGATAC
Organism: uncultured Eubacteriales bacterium; assembly: GCA_934636325.1. Lineage (GTDB taxonomy): Bacteria > Bacillota > Clostridia > Oscillospirales > Butyricicoccaceae > RGIG1902. The sequence continues at coordinate 5,669 of CAKUAK010000100.1, read as the reverse complement.
CGTGGCCTGGCTGCGGGTGGCGATCAGCTCGAGCTCGCCGCTCCCATTGTAATATACGGCGATCTCGTCGCCGGCCTTGATGTCGAACCATGCGGTGATATAGGGGCCGACATTGCCGCCTGCCATCGTCAGCGTATCGCGGGGAACATTGAGCCTTCCGCCCTTTACCGAAATGGCCGTCGAGGTGACGTCGGTGACAGTCTCGAAGTCGACACCGCCGACGTCGGCGATAAAGCCTTTAAGGCGGCTCTGGCTGCGGGCGTCAAATACAGGTATGCCCCTCATGCCGCAAAGGGCCGGGCTTATCGCGCCGGAGGTCTGATATGTACGCATTTCTCCGTCGAGGTAGAGAACGGCCTGATTGGAAGAGAGGGTGGGGTTGGTCTGCGAGGTCGAAAGCAGGATGGTCTGGGCGCTGCCGGTCGAATAGCCCTTGGCGGCGAAGATACCGCCCTCCTTGGTCTCGCTGAGCAGCATATTGCACATGAGGATGGCAGCCTGACCGCGGGTCATGGCGCTTTTGGCGCCGAGGTTTTTCATTCCGGCGTTGAGGCCGATGCTCTGGGCCTTATTGACATAGTCATTGGGCCACATCATGCCGACATCCTCTGTCGTATAGCCCAGCATGCGCAGCATGATGGTTACAGCCTCGCCGTAGGTTATGTTGGCGTTGGGGTTGAAGTTGCCCTTTTCGTCGCCCTGTATGATAGAGTATTTGCGGACGGCGGCGTTGACATAGGGGGCGTACCATGTGTCGGCGGCCACGTCGGGATAGATGGTGTAGCCGCTGTAAAGGCTGGATTCTGTGAATCCGGCCGCCAGAACGGCGATCTTGCAGAACTGGGCGCGGGTGAGGTAGTTCTGGGGATTGAACCTGTCGACACTGTCGACTATGCCGATAGAGGCAAGGCTCTCTGCGGCAGCGCTTTCGGCAAGGTCAGAGACATCGTCGAAGGCCTGGGCCTGCGGAACAAGGCACAGCGCCATTATGAAAGCCAGCAGCAGCGAAATGTGTCTTTTCATATTTTGATCCTCTCTTTTAATTGTTTCTAAGGGCTTCGACGGGCTGCATCCTGGAGGCCTTATTGGCCGGATAGAGCCCGAAGAAAATGCCGAGAGCCACCGAGAACGCAAATGCGAATATCGCGATAAAGGCTGACGGCAGGTATGCCTCCTTGAAGATGACCGAGGACAGCATGGCCGAGCCCAGCGCGCCTATGAGTATGCCGATGACTCCGCCGCAGGCGCTTATGACCGCTGCCTCGATAAGAAACTGGGTGACGATATCGCGCCGGCGCGCGCCGATCGACATCCTTATGCCGATCTCGCGGGTCCTCTCGGCGACCGACACCAGCATGATGTTCATAATGCCGATGCCGCCGACCAGAAGGGATATTCCGGCGATGCCCGCGACGACCCAGGTGAACATATTGAGCGACTTCTGCTCCTGATCCTGCCACGAGTTATCCGAATAAACGCCCTTGTAAGAGCTGTTTTCCGGCAGCTTGTCGGTCAGCCATGAATTGATATAATACATGGCCTTCTGGGTCGAATCGGCGTCGCGGCATTTGACCGTATAGTTGTTGTCAGAGCCGCTCTTGATGCCCAGAGACCGGGCGCAGGTGCGGGGGACGGCGATCATGTTGTCGGTCGAATACTGGTTATTGTCGTATTTGCTGACATATGTTCCGACAACGGTATAATATACGCCGCCCAGCTTGATCTGCTTGCCGATGGGATTTTCAAGGCCGAAGAACTCGTTTGCGACATAACTGCCGAGGACGCAGACCTTGACCTTGTTTTTTATATCGCTGTAGGATATGGCGCGCCCAGCGTCAAGCTCGAGGTTCATGCAGACGTTGAAGGTGTCGCTGGCCAGATATGTCCGCGCGCCCGTAAGGGTCTTGGACTTGTATTTTGCTGTCTGGTTATATGAGTTGGAGCTGGTGACGCCCGACACATATTCGTTCAGCCTTGCGCATTCCTCGAAGAAATCATCAGTGATATCGGCGCTGTAGTTATTATAGGTGCCGTAATAGACCGTGATGAGGTTTGTGCCCATCTTGGCATAGGACTCCATCGTCTTGCGTTTGGCGCCCTGGATGACCGAGACCAGCGTAATGACCGAGCACACGCCGATGATGATGCCAAGCATGGTCAGGAAGGAGCGCATCTTGTTGTGCATGATCGATTTGAAGGCCATCTTTGTCGTGCGGAAAACTGTCATGCGCAGCCACCTCCGTTCAAAGCTTCGTCGCGTTCGGCCTGGGATACCTGGCGGTCGCCGATGACGTGTCCGTCCTGGATGGTGATTATCCTCTTGGCAGCGCTGGCCAGATGAAGGTCGTGGGTGATAAGGATGAGGGTCGAGCCGTTGTCGTTTAAGGATATCAGCTTGCGCATGATGTCGGCGCCGGCCTTGGTGTCAAGGTTGCCGGTCGGCTCATCGGCCATTATGATCGGCGGCTTGGCGGCGATGGCGCGGGCGATGGCCACACGCTGCTGCTGTCCGCCCGAAAGCTCTGCCGGGCGGTGATCCATGCGGTTTTCCAGCCCGACCTCGGCAAGAGCCTGGGTGCATAGCTCCATTCTTTCGGCTCTCGGCATGCCGCGGTAGATAAGCGGCAGCTCGACGTTTTCGAGGGCTGTAAGGCCGGAGATGAGGTTGAAGCCCTGAAATATGAATCCGATCTGGCGGTTGCGTATGGTCGACAGCTTTGAGAGCGGCATATCGGATACTGCCTCTCCGGCAAGAAAATAGTCGCCGTAGGTCGGGATATCGAGGCAGCCGAGAATGTTCATCAGCGTCGATTTGCCCGAACCGGAGTGACCGAGAATGGTCACGCACTCGCCGTAATCTATTGTAAGGCTCACATCATCCAGGGCGCGGACCTCGCTTTCAAGACCCTCGTTGTATATTTTGCTTACCCTTCTGATGTCAATCAACATAGGCGTCACCATTAACCCCAATAGCCCGAGTCTTCGGTCATCGTGCCTTGATAGACCACCGTGCCGGCCTCGATGCCGGAGACGATTTCGGTGTTGGTATCGTCGGCAATGCCGATCTCGACGCTGACGGGATAATAGCCGTCGGGAATGGCGTCGCCGATACCCTCGATCTCTGCCCTGTCATAGGTGAAGTCCTGCCCGTCCTTGACGTATACCACCGGACCGGCCTCGGTATTGATTATGCACTGAGAGGGAAGCACCAGGCAGGAGTCTCTTGAAACGGCCAGTATCGAGTAGTTGGCGCTCATGCCGGGGAGAAGCGAACCGTCATTGTCAAGCGTGATGGTCGCCGGGAAATAGGCATAGGCCGAACCCATATCGCTGCTGCCCGATTTGGCCTCGAAGCTGACATATGTTATCGTGCCGGAGGCCGTGCCCGAGCCGTCGGTCGTGTCATAGGTGATGTCGACCGACATGCCGACCTTGACGTTCGCGATATTTGATTCGTCGATATTGGCGTTGATGACGAGAGAGGATGTGTCGGAGATCGTAAGGACGGCCGTTTCGGATGCCGTCAGCTTGTCGCCCGGCTTTATCATGACGGCAGAGACCTGGCCGTCGATGGTGGCATAGAAGGCGCTGGTCGAACAGATCTGTTCCAGCTCGTCGATCTTTTTCTGTGCCTTTTTGATGTCGTTCTGGATATAATCGTCGCTCATCTGGCGGGTATATGTTTCGACGTCATACTGGGCATCGCTGATCGCGTCGGCCGCGGGAGAGGGATCGACGGAGCAGAGGAGCTGACCCTGCGTGACCGAATCATACTGGTGCAGGCTGATCGATGTGACATCGGCCGTGACGCCGTTAAAGATGATGTCCTCTGTCTGCCAGTATTCCAGCTTGCCGCTCTCGCTGGGCCTGATCTCGCCGGAATCGGTGCTGACGGCCGCCATTGCGTCCTGACCCTCGGTAAGGCCGCCGGGATTATTGACCTTGATCTCGACACAGAAGCATTCGGTGCCGTTTATCGGCTTGCGCTGGTCGCTTATCGAGGTGACGGTGCCGGAGACCTGGGTCATGTTTCCGGGGACAGAAACGGCGGCCGTCTGTCCGACCCTGACAGAGCTCATGTAAGAGCGGTTGAAATAGAGCTTAAGGCGCATGGCCGAACTGTCGACCAACTTGCCGAGGACAGCACCGGTCGAAAGGCTGTCTCCGACCTTGGGCAGGCTTTCGGAGACATCGAGCACCATGCCCGAGAAGGGGGCACGGACAGCGCTGTTATTATAGGCATCCTGCGCGCTCTTGAGGGTCTTGAGGGCCTTGTTATAGTTCTTGTCAAGATCGCGCAGCTGCTTTTCAAGCGCCGCAAGATCGCTCTTCTGCTTGAGAAGATCGGCCTTCATCTCGGAAGGATCTATGGTGAAAAGCAGATCTCCGACCTTTACGATGTCACCAGCCTTGACATCGACTGTTGTGACCTCGCCCTTGATATCGGCGCCGTATTCGGCCTTCGATACAGGAGAGATAGAGCCCCATCCGGTTACATACGAGGAAATAGAGCCGTAATCGGCCGTCGCCTCGACGATGCTTCCGGCGCTGCCCCTGGTGTTGCTCATTATAAACTTTGCCGCACCGAAGAGTATGCCGCCGACCAGCAGCAGGGGTACGCCGACCTTTATCAGCTTGGGCATGCCCTTTTTGTCGTTTTTGCGCTCAAATCGGTTTCGCTTAGGCGCAGGCGCTCCGGCGTCGGGCGGGGACGCCACGGGAGCTGTGCTTATGCTTGTGTTTTCAGACATTAAAAATGCCTCCTTCCGATGTTATAAAAGATCTTGAATAAAATAATGTATTCGTTCTTTGATTTGACATGGAACCGGGGCTTAAAGTTCCCGCTGCCGGCACGCATGAAGGAAAAAATTATGCGAGAAAGTCTGTCTCCCTGCACATTGACATAAAGAGCGGTTTTAAAGTAAAATACGGTGAAAGGAAGTGCAGCAGATTGGACGAAAGATATGCCAGGACGGCGCTGCTGATGGGCAGTTCGGCTGTCGAAAGGCTTGCAGGGAAAAAAGTGCTCGTCTGCGGGGTCGGGGGTGTCGGCTCATATATAGCCGAGGCGTTGGCCCGCGGCGGAGTGGGCGGTATTGACCTTCTTGATTTTGATGTCGTGTCGAAGAGCAATATAAATCGCCAGATAGTTGCCCTTGAAAGTACCATAGGCAGAAACAAGGCCGAGGTCATGGCCGAACGCATAGCCGATATAAACCCGAATATAAAGACCAATGTGATAAAGATCTTTTTGTCGGAGGATAACATACCCGGGCTGCTTGAAAACGGCGGGTATGATTTTGTCGCCGACGCCATCGACAGCGTACCGTCGAAGGTATCGCTGATATATCACGCTTCAAGGCTCGGGGTCCCGATGATATCCTCTATGGGCACGGGTAACAAGCTTGACCCGACAAGATTCAGTATAACCGATATTTCAAAAACTTCGGTATGCCCGCTGGCAAAAAAAATGAGATACGAGCTCAAAAAGCTGGGTGTCAGGCATCATACGGTGCTCTTCAGCAATGAAGAACCGATCAAGCCCCATGAGACAGAGAGCGGCCGCCATGTGCCGGGGTCGGTCAGCTTTGTGCCATCCTGCGCCGGACTTATGATAGCCGGATATATAATAAAAAAGCTTGCCGAAGAATAAATGATCCGCCCGGTGT
>CAKUAK010000099.1 GCA_934636325.1 uncultured Eubacteriales bacterium | reverse complement strand
CGCTTCATCTCTGGCTTTCTGGCGCGAAAGGCGTGCTTCCGCGAAATAATCACCCGAAACGGCCGAGGATGTGTCATCCCCGGTATTGCCGTCGACAAGCTGCGCCTCACCGAGCATCTTGCCGCTTTCAAGCTCCGACGCCGAGCTGTATCCCTCTGCATCGCGGTTGTAGCTCCAGTTAAGATAGACAGCGACGCACAGCATCAGAGCTACCACCGAATATACAGCGCCTTTTTTTCTGATAGACATAACCATTTTCCTCCGATCATTTCATTTTTGATATTACGATGCTGTCTGCCCCTATGCCGGTGAGAGACGTCACCGCCTGGGTCATCTCCAGCCTGATGTGGGGATCATCGGCCCCATCGCAGACGATCAGCGCTCCGCGGTATTCCGGGCCGTCCGTCCCGACAGCGACCGGCTGCTGGCTGCCCGATCCGCCTGTGCAGACCAGAGAAGATCGAATGTCCGAGGTCTGACTGCCGTCGGAGCGCGACATGCTTTTATCCTCGTTGTAGGCATAAAGCGACCGGCTGCTGCCCTTGACGGTCAGCATGACCTTCACCCTTCCCGCACCCGACATCTGCGAGAGGATATCCTCCAGCCTTTCTTCAAGGATACCGGTATCCTCCGACATATCGGACGCGGCCTGAGGTGCTTTATCCTTTGCGGCGGACGGAAAGCATGTCAGCGCCAGGCCGACAAGGCAAACCATCAGGATGTACTTATACTTATCAAATCCCGCCGTGAAATATTCCACTATCTTGCGTTTATCCATCTTCTGTGCTCCTATTTGAAATAAATGTTTTCCATCGGCATGCCCGTCATCCCGGATATGGCCGGGCCTATCCGGTCATCCTGCCCATCCGCGCCGGTCACGGTGATAGACTCTATGTCGCTGCCGGAAAGAACACAGTCGACGGTCACTTCGCCATATCCCATGGCCGCAAGCCCGGCTTCAAGCTGACGTTCTGTCTCTTCGACAGTTTCCCGTGCGGCATCTCTGCGCGACGCCTCGACGGCGGAGGATATCTCTTCCTCCAAAGCCTTCACATATGAGGCGGCATCGGCCAAAGTCAGGCCCGAGCCCAATATGGGCGACAGCATTATGATTATCATAAAGCAGGCGCAGGCAAGGCGCATGATCTCTGCGGATCCGCCCTTGCCCGCGGCAGCCATCGCGCAGAAGATGATGAAGCCGGCGATAAGTATCCGTGAAATATACGCCGAGATAAAAACGCTCATTTATGTATCACCACCGAACATATGACAAAAGAGAGAAACTGTATGGCGCAGCATGTCCCAAGCAGACCCAGGGCGATATTATAGCTGTCTGAAATGCTGTCCAACAGGCGCGACAGCTCCCCGCCGCACATCGAGGCCGTAATAAGCGCCAGAATACGAAAGATCATTATCCTCACCAGCGCCGCAACAAATGGGACGAGGCATATGGCCAGCGCGCCGATAAAGCCGTAAAATCCGACTGCATTTTTAAGCACGGCGGCCCCGCTTAGAATTGCCTCGGACACATCGGACACCACCGATCCCAACACGGGCACCGATCCCGATATAGTTACCTTTGCCGTTTTCAGGGCAACAGCGTCCGTACATGACGATATAAGCCCCGACATTGTGACATAGGCCGTATACAGCATGAGAAAATATTTGAAAAAGCCGATCGAGCTTTTGCGAAGGAGCTGTGCCGAACCGCAGAGCAGCTTGTTGTCCGATATCTGCCCCGCCGCCGACAAAAGCAGATGAAAATATATTATCGGTATCAGTATCTTGGAAGCGGCAAAGATAAGCACATTAGAAAAGACCAGCGTGGCTGTCGACATGGATACTGCCGAGACCGGGTTGCCGGACACAGCTACCGCCGCCGCATACACAGGGATCAATGCCGCCGAAAAATATTGCAGCTTGGATATCGAGGATGCGCAGGCCGAAAGCACGTTCGAGCCGCTTCCGATGCATATGGCTGTGACAGCACAGACCGAGGCAGCGCCTGTCAGCTTTTTAAGGATATCCGATGAAAGCGGCAGCGCGACGGCCGACAAAATACCTGTCAGCGCACCTATCGAAAGAATCATGAAGCCTTCTGCCGTAACGGCGCGCAGATCTTCCCTTAAAAGGCCGACTGCACCGGTCACGATACCTTTAAGCCCGGCCACGACATCGCCTTCCGACGGTGATACAGCGACATATTGGCGTGCGTCCTGCGGGAGAGCCTCTGAAATACTATCGGTATCGACCGCCGCCCGGCACGGCATAGAGATTATCGCGGCGGCGGCAAGCATAAGGATAACGCGGACCACCGGCTTCTTCATAGGCTTCCCACCAGAGACAATACCCTTTCCAAAAGCGGCAGCATGCATATGACCGACGCTGCGGCCGCGAACACCTCTATATTGCAGGCGGCCCAGCGGCTTCCGATATCCCGGCAGAGCTCTGATGTCATGCGCGAACAGACGGTTATCCCGAGCACCTTTAGTACCGGGCCTATGAGCCCGCCGTCTATGCCCGATACCTCGGCTATGCGCTGTACCCTCTGCCATATTTCCAGACCGCGGCTCGCCGTATGGCCAAACAGCAGTCCGCCGGCAGCAATCAGCACGGCCGCCGACATCGGCCTGCTGCCCTGAGATATCAAAACGGCAAGCAGACAAACGGCAATGAATATTGCCGATACCCTTATTGTTTCCTGCATGGTCAAAACCCAAATGTGCTCTTTATAAGCGAAAACATGCGGCTTATCTGCTCTATTATCATCATCATTACGACGATAAGCCCGGCAAGGGTCGTCATCATCGCCTGTTCCTCGCGGCCCGATCTGACCAGAAGCTGGTTGAGCACGGCGACAAGGATCCCGACGGCGGCGACCTTAAAGATAAGATCTACATCCATGACATTCGTCCATCCTTAATTGATTTTATATGGCCATAAGTGCCAAAATTATCCCGGCTGTCGCCCCGATGGCGCGGTAAAGCCCTCCGCGCGATGCGATCTCCTCTTTAAGTAGTTCAAGCTGTTTGTCCAAAAGGGACGCCGCACGATTTATCTCTTCGACCTGGGTCGCCCCGTCGGCCTGTCCCAGCACCGAACAGGCATCCCTTATTATCTCCGCATCCTGTTTTGAAAGGCCGCTTTTTCGCAGCATGCCGCAGGCTCGTCCGGCAGCGCTTGAAAAGGTCATTCCGGATCTTGCGCTGTTCAGAGCCGCGCGGTAGAATCCAGCCGCCTCAGGGCCGCAGTTCTGCTGGATAAGAAATATCATATACGGCAGCGGAGAGTTCTTAAATAATATTTCTGACTTTATCAGCTGGAGCGCCGATATATGGGCCTTGAGCGCCTTTCTCCGTGTATACATCCCGCGATTGATCGACATCCCCATCGCCGAACAGGATAAAACTATCAGCGCAGCACCAATGATCTTTATCATCCTCGTCATTCCTTTCATATATGCGGCACAGCCGCCCGTCCCCATTGCGGGAGAGCACCAGCAGCTTCTCGAATATCCGGCTGTCAAAAAGCTCTTTATAAAGCGGACGCAGATACATTTCCTCCGGCGATGTCCCATGGGCCGAGGCAATGAACCGGCATCCGGTATAGGACGCCCGAAGCATGGCGGCGATATCGTCATGCCCGGTGATCTCATCGACGGCTATTATCTCGGGAGACATTGACCGCAGCAGCATCTCTATGACCGCGTCCTTTTCTCCGCCCTGCATGATATCGCAGTCGCCTGTATCAAACGCCGACCCGCCGTATCCGCCGAACTCATACCGGCAATCGGCAATGCTGACGCGGTATTTTCCCGAAAGGATGCGGCAGATATCCCGCAGCAGAGTCGTCTTGCCGACGCCCGGCGGAGAAATTATTAAGGTATCGCGGAAACCGCTCTTTAAATATGCCCTGCGGCAGACCTCTTGTCCGACGCCGATAAGCTGTTTGGCGATGCGGATATTCAGCGATGTGATCGAGGCTACCGTCGTTCCTCGCTGCCCCAAAGCAATGGCACCGCATATGCCGATGCGGTCGCCTCCTGCCGAAGTTATAAAGCCCTGACCTATCTGTCCTTCAAAGCTGTGAAAGGAATAGTCGGTCGCTTTTCCGATAACGCTTTCGATATCCTCAGCGCTGACAATAACAGGCTTCCCATCAAGAAGCGGCACGAGCTGCCTGCCGTCGACAACTACGCCGAAGCCCCGGCCTTTTCTCAGCCTAAACTCCTCAGCGCGGATACGCTGATCCTCCGTGAGCAGGAAGGCGGTCCGCCACAGCCTTTCGGGCAGCATCCCGGCGGCCAATATGTACTTTTTCATAGCTTCCTTTTTTCTTATTATTTCCATCATGGTTTGTCCTCCTGATAAAGCCTATTCGAAAGCCATGCTTTTGAGAACAACAACTCAAGACCC
>CAKUAK010000098.1 GCA_934636325.1 uncultured Eubacteriales bacterium | reverse complement strand
CCCCACGGGCAAAGCCCGTGGGGGCCCCTCTGAATCAAATAGATTTGCCCGGCGCTTGTCCGGTCAAATCCTTCCGCCGGACTTCCGGCGCGCGGCAGAAGCCGCGTGAGGACGCCGCATATATCCGTCGATCCTCCTCGGGCAAAGCCTGCGGGGCAGGACGGCACAGAAATGCCGCTGAGGTCGGCTGAACCTCGGCCTGTGGGCCGGCTTGGCCGTTATGCTGCGGCAAAAACATTCCATTGAAAAACTGAAAGGCCCTGACCCAAAACTGGGGCAGGGCCTGTTTTATATCATGAACGGAGTAGATAAATGAAAAAGCTGTTACCGCTGCTTCTGGCCCTGCTGCTGGCTCTCGGCGGCTGCGCCGCCGTCGGCAGGGTCGAGCTGCCGGATGAAGATCCCGGGGCTTCCGACCAGCCGGCACCTCCCGAGGATAACAATGGTGATACCCTCCCGCCCGAAGATACCCTGTCGCCCGAGCAGGAAAAGGCAAAGACCATCCTTGACAGCATGACGGTCGAGCAAAAGGTCGGCCAGCTCTTCCTCGCCCGCTGCCCCGAGGCATCCGCACCCGAGGAGGCGGCAAAGTACGCCCTCGGCGGATACATACTCTTCGGCCGGGATTTCGAGGCCAAGACCCGCGACCAGGCCTCGGCCGATATCGCGGCCTGCCAGCAGCATGCCAACGTTCCGATGCTGATCGCCGTCGACGAAGAGGGCGGAACGGTCAACAGGATAAGCCGTTATTCCCAGTTCCGCTCGATCCCCTTCCGCTCTCCGTCGCAGCTTTATGCCGAGGGCGGCTTCGACCTCATCCAGACCGATACGGCCGAAAAATGCCGACTGCTGTCCTCGCTGGGAATAAATATTAACATGGCTCCGGTCTGCGACATCACCACCGACCCCAATGGGTTCATGTATAAGCGCTCCTTCGGCGTCAGCGCCGAGATGACCTCGCGCTACGTCCTCAATGTCGTCAGCGTCATGCAGGCCGAAAAGATGGGCAGTGTTCTCAAGCACTTTCCGGGCTACGGCGACTGTGGAGACAGCCATACCGGCGTCACCCGCGACACCCGACCCCTTGAGACCTTCTACTCCTCCGATCTGCTGCCCTTCAAAGAGGGCATAAACGCCGGATGCGGCGCGGTGCTGGTCTGCCACAATATCGTTGAGGCCATGGACGATCAGAACCCCGCCTCCCTGTCGCCCGAGGTCCACCGTGTGCTGCGCGAGGAGCTGGGCTTTGACGGCGTCGCCGTGACCGACGACCTTTATATGGACGCCATCCGCGATCAATACGGCGTCGGCGAGGCCGCGGTACTGGCCGTGCTGGCCGGGAATGATCTTCTTTGCTGCACCGAATACGACCAACAGGTCCCGGCCGTCATCGAAGCTGTCGAACAGGGCAGGATAACCGAAGATCGCATAAATGAATCGGTCATGCGTGTCCTCATGTGGAAAATATCCCTCGGGATCATAGACTAATACAGAAAGAAGGCATGCGTTATGGAATATGAAGGCCAGATCTGCCGCGGACCGATGGAGCGCGGATCGTATATGCTGCCGACGTCGGTGGGATGTTCATACAATGCCTGCCGCTTCTGCATGCTTTTCAAGCATCTCAAATACCGCGAGCTGCCGCTGGAGCAGATAGAGGGCGACCTCGTGCGGGTCAAAAAGGCCGGAGGAAAGCCCAAGCGGGTGTTCCTCGGCGACGGCAACGCCTTCTGCACAGATCCCGAAAGGCTCAAGTCGATACTCCGGCTGGTGCGGCAGTATTTCCCCGATGTCGAGGGGATAAACATGGACGCTACCGTGACCGGCGTTTCGCAGAAGAGCGACGCCGACCTGCGCGAGCTGCATGAGCTTGGCGTCGACCGGCTCTATCTCGGAATAGAAAGCGGCCTTGACGACGCCCTGCGGCTCATGAACAAGGATCATACCCTTGCGCAGGCCTATGAGCAGATAGACCGCCTGCACGAAAGCGGCATAAATTACGGCGCCCATATCATGACCGGCGTGGCCGGAAAGGGCCGCGGGATAGAGAATGCCGAAGCCACGGCCGAGTTTTTGAGCCGCACCGCGCCCCAGGCCGTCATAAACTTTTCGATGTTCGTCCACCGCAGCTCTCCGCTTTATAAGCTGATCGAAAGCGGCGAGTTCGCCCCGGCCAGCGAGCTTGAGAACCTCATCGAGGACCGCCGCCTGCTCGAGCTTTTAAAGACCGACGGCCTCGATTTCGACGGCTTCCACGACTATATCGAGTTCCGCGTCCGCGGGCGTCTGCCCGACGACAGGCAGAAGATGCTCGATAAACTGGACGCCGAGATCGAAAAGCAGCGCTGCACCGGCCTTGATAAAGAGATCTCCTGGTCGCGTTGAACCGCATATGCAAACCATGCCCCGCGGATAGATATCATCCGCGGGGCATTTTCTATTTTCCGGCTATCGACATGAGTATCAGATCGATGGCTTTATTTATATTCTTGACCCGACCTGAGGGCTGTGCATCGAGGGCCGCTGCCATGAGCTCTTTGGCCGTGTAGAGCGACAATCGCTTTATGCCGCAGCGCTCTGCCCTATCCTCGGCCATGGCGATTATAAGGTCATGGTAACCGGCATAGCGGTCAAGATCGAAATGCTCGAAAAGCACCGGCAGCACACGGGTCATCAAAAGCCGCCTGGGATCCATTTTTTCGGGTATCTTCATTAATCTTGCAGATTCCAGAATTGCACTATCCGGCAGCATGAAGAGCCTGTCCACGCATATGCCGGTATCGTCATCGGTCAGATAGTATCTTCTGCCTCCCAGCTTCATAAGGGCGCGCAGGCCGTCGTAATAACCAAGCTCCATATTATGCTGTGATACCTTCGGAGAGAATTTCATAAGCGATCCAAGATCCTCGCTTGGCCGTATCGTTATGACCCTAGGATCCTTATCGTCATACCGCGTGACGCCGACGGCATTGGTGCGCACGGCGATGACGGTATCGCAGCCCCGTTCAAGCAGCATATTGACCGGGCAGTTATCATAAACGCCGCCGTCAACAAAGGTGCTCTGGCCCATCTTCACCCGTTTAAACCCGGGGAAGGCTGCGCTTGCAAGGATATATGTCCTGATGTTCTCCTCGCCCATCTCATCCTTGAATATCTCAAAGGCCTTGAACTCTGGCAGTGCAAAGGTGACTATCCCGAAATCTATCGGGCTTTCCATCAGCTTATGAGGATCAACATATCTGTCGATAAAGCCCTTCATGTTGGTATTGTCGACCCCGCCCGCAGCGATGATGGCCCGGGCTGTCGAAAGCAGATCGGCGATCTCGCCGACGTCGAGCTTGCGGAAGTTGGCGTTTATCAGCTTTTCATCCTGTTCGGAAAAGACGTCGCTGCCGCTGACATTTTTCCAAAGCTCTTCTGCCTGTTCAAAATCGCCCTGGGCTATCATGGCAGCGTTCATGGCGCCGATCGACGCCCCGGCGATGGCCTGCGGCGGATAATATCCCATCTCCATACAGGCCTTTATTGCGCCGATATGGTAGGCCCCCTTCGCCCCGCCGCCTTCAAGAGCTATGCCAAGCATAATAATACCTCCGTGTACGATGTTTTCGAAAATATTGTAAGCATTATACCATGAAGTTATCTGCCGATAAAGCCCAAAAATGCAAAAATACCGGGCGGCCGATGGCCGCCCGGCATTATGTATTCTTGTTATATAAGGCTTATTCGTCGTCGTCGACAAGCATCTGGGAGTTGGCGATGACCTGCTCCTGAACTGCCGGGGGGGCTTCCTCATAGCGCTCAAACTTGCTTGTGAAGCTGCCTCTGCCCTGGGTCATGGAACGCAGGGTGATGGCATAGTCGGCGATCTCGGCCGTCGGTGCCTCGGCCTCGATCATCTGAAGTCCGCCCTCAACAGGGGTCATACCCATGATGCGGCCGCGGCGCTTATTCATATCGCCGATGATATCACCCATGTAGCTGTCGGGGACATAGACCTTAAGGGACGATACAGGCTCGAGGATGACCGGGTTGGCCTGGGGGATACCGGCCTTATAGGCAAGGCGTGCGGCCATCTTGAAGGACATTTCGTTGGAGTCGACGTCGTGGTACGAACCGTCGGTCAGCGTCGCCTTGAGGGCTACCATCGGGTAACCGGCCAGAACGCCGTGCTCCATGGCCTCGCGGATACCCTTTTCGACCGCGGGGTGGAAGTTCTTCGGGACGCTTCCGCCAAAGACCGTCTCGGCAAAGATGAAGTCCTCGGAACCGTCGGTGATGGGCTCGAAGTCCATCTTGACGTGTCCGTACTGGCCGTGGCCGCCCGACTGCTTCTTATGCTTGCCTTCGACGCTGACCTTTTTGCGGATCTTCTCCCTGTAAGGTACCTTCGGGTCGGAAAGCTCGACATCGACGCCGAACTTATTCTTCAGCTTGGAGCAGATGACGTCGATATGTATATCGCCAGCGCCGGAAATGACCATCTGCTTGGTCTCGGCGTTATTTACTACTCTGAAAGAGGGATCCTCGTCGCGCAGCCTGTTGAGGCCGGAGGCGATCTTATCCTCGCCGCCCTTTACCTTGGGGGCGATGGCCCTTGAATAGCAGGGCTCTGCAAAGTCGATGCCCTTGAGCTTGATATTGATGCCGGGAGCACAGAGGGTATCGCCGGTGCTGGTGTTGGTCAGCTTGGAAACGGCGCCGATATCTCCGCAGCCGATCTTATCGACTTCGATATTCTTCTTGCCCTTGACTATATAGATGTGACCCATCTTCTCGCTTGCGCCTGTGCGGCTGTTGACCAGGGTCATATCGGGCGTCAGATTGCCGTTCATGACCTTGAAATAAGAGAAGCGGCCGTACTGGTCGGCAATGGTCTTGAATACGAACAGAACGGTCTTGCCGTTGGGATCGTACTTGAGCTCGACCTCGTTGCCGTCATCATCGACGCCCTTTTCCGTTCTGACGTCATTGGGGCTGGGGGCATAGTTGATAATGGCGCGCAGCAGATCCATCGTGCCGAGGCCGTTGAAGGCCGAGCCGCAGATGACCGGGGCGATATCGCCGTTGATTATGCCCTGACGCAGGCCGGCAAGGATCTCTTCGTTGGTGAAGGTCTCGCCCGCAAAGTATTTGTCGAGCATCTCTTCAGAGCTCTCTGCGACGCTCTCGATAAGGCTGCCGCGAAGGCGCTCTACCTTTTCCTTCTTGTTCTCGGGGACTTCATGCTCGGTGATCTTGCCGTTCTCCGATTTATATACTGTCTCGGAAAGCAGATTTATAACGCCCTCCGACTTGCCGTTTGCATCGAACAGAGGAATGACGAAGGGGGTGACGCTGTGGCCGAAGGCCTCGCGCAGGCTCTCGTAAGCCTTTTCATAGTCGGCGTTTTCCTCGTCGACCTTGGAGATATAGAAGAAGGCGGG
Organism: uncultured Eubacteriales bacterium; assembly: GCA_934636325.1. Classification (GTDB taxonomy): domain Bacteria; phylum Bacillota; class Clostridia; order Oscillospirales; family Butyricicoccaceae; genus RGIG1902. Next base: position 3,474 of record CAKUAK010000098.1, on the reverse strand, counting down.
CAGCTTATGCTTCTGCACGGCCTTCCAGGCCTTTTCCGTGCCGACGGCGCAGCCGTTCTTTGCCGATACGACGATGATGCCGCTGTCGGCGACTCTTATGGCCTCTTCGACTTCGCCTTCGAAATCAAAATAGCCCGGGGTATCAATAAGATTTATGATATTTCCCTTGAACTCGACAGGAGCCAAGGAAAGCTGTATCGAGATCTGACGCTTGATCTCTTCAGCGTCAAAGTCACTTACCGTATTGCCGTCTGTCGTGCTGCCGAGGCGGTCGATACCGCCGGTCATGTAAAGCAGGCTCTCGACAAGGGATGTCTTTCCGTCGCCGCCGTGTCCGAGAAGGCAGACGTTTCTGATTTTGTCCAGGGTGTAGGCCATAAGTTCTATCTCTCCTTTTTATTGATTAAGCGTTGCTCGCTGATATTTTTATAAGCGGTCTTCGCCGATGTACTTATTATATAATGGAGTGATAGATTTTTCAATCTTTTTTATGCACATTTTAGTATTTTGTCATAAATATCCCGGTAAACCAGACCGGCAGATATCCGACAAGCAGATATAGGGCGATATTCCCAGGCGAGGCAAGGTATGCCCGGCCCATAACGGCCAGGAAATACATGGTCACCATGCCGACGGCGCTGCACACATAAGAGCAGAAAAGATTGGCCCTGACCGCCCTGACAAGGCATTTTGCCGCGCCTATGACCTCCGCAAAGGCAAGAAAGCTGTCTCGGGTAAGTATGGCGCAGGGCGGCTCGTCCCCGGCCAGCCTTTCCGACCAGTAGGCCTCCTTGACCTCTGTGGGCGGGATGTTTATAAGGCTCTTTTTGGCGGCGAACCGGCGCTCTATCATGGCCTCGCTTATGGTGAAATCGCGGACGGCCAGGTCGCAGACCACGCCGGCGCGGCCGAGTATGCCGAAGGCGGCATAGGGCTGCGGCTGGACCGAATATTTAAGGGTGAATATCGCGGCCTCATAGGAATTGACGGCAAGGAAAACGGCGTTTTTCTTGTCGGCACCCTCGTGGATATTGACCCCCATACGGCTCAAAAAGGCGGCGCTGCCGATAAGGACATTGTCGTCCCTGACCCTTGCCGATACGCCCTCGCCGAAATATCTGACGTCGACGGCCTTTCGCGGCGCGAGATACTGCTCGCGCTCGAAGTCGGAGAAGGCGCGGCCGACGCCGCCCCCGATATCGCGCATGACGGCCGCCGCATCGGACACCGCCTGCTCCATCGGTATGGCGTTGGAGGTTATCTTCATCCCGGCGATATGGACAGAGCCCAGGGGGAATATGTCGCCGTCATCGGCGCTTATCCTGCCGGTGCGGGATATTTTGGCGGCATTACGATAGCTGAGTATCGCCGCGCCCGATGTGAACAGCTTCTTCGATATGCTTCTGAAGGGTCTGACCGACGATACACAAAGCGAGCAGGGGGCCATTACCGATGTGATGGCGGCCAGCGCCCAGGGGAACCGGGCAGCATTGCCCCCGCCGAAGCTGGCGACGACCGAAAGGGCGACCGAGACGGCTATCACCACCGGCGCAAAGACCTGCGACGTCTTTTCGGTCAGATCGGTCCCCGCGGCATCCTGGGGCTCGGGCACGGCATTGACACGGGTCTTGACGGCCGTGCGGTCCTTCTTGCCGCCCATGACCTTTACGGCGGCGGGATCGGCCGACATCTCCATACACTTATATACCCGGCGCAGGTTCTGTGCCCTGGCCCGCTTGGCGGCCAGCGCCGCCATGCAGCTCATGACCGTAACTAAGCCCAGCGGCTGGCCCTCGCCTATGCCGAGGCATAGCAGCAGACCATGGATGACCGACGCGAGGGAGGAAAATACCGTCAGACTGTCGAGGGTCGGACACAGCTTCAAAAGCCGCCAGATACCGGCCGTCGTGACCTCCCAGCACAGTATGACCGAAATAAGGGCCGCCACGGTCGGCACGGCGGTGTCGATCAGCCGCGCGGCCGCTCCTTCGGCAAGATGGGGCAGCCCCAGCGCGCCGGCAAAGGTGACATATCCGCTTGCGGCCAATAATGCCAGCATGACCATAAGGCGGACCGACATGCCGACTATCTTTTTGCCGAGGCGCTTTACGGCCCGCCCCGGATCGTCGAAGGGGATGTTGAGGAAATCATAAAAAAGCTCCTCCTTTTCCTCTTCCTCCTCTTCATATGGCTCTTCTTCTATATAATATTCTTCGTCATCGTCGACGGGATAGGGCACGGGCTCTCCCTGGGCTTCAGCCTCTTCCTCCGGCCCGGCCTCTTCCCCATCCGGGATATCCTCGCGGGGCGCGGCGCGGCGACTTTTGAAGAGTATCACCCTGCGGCCCGGGGCCTTTTCCTCGGCCTGAAGGCTGACGTCCTCCGGCGCGGCGGCCCTTTCCTCCGGCTCGCCGCCGTCATGGCTGCGGCGCGGGCGCGGCGGGGCTTCATTCCCGCGCGCGGGCTCTTCCGCGCGCTCCTCCGGCTTTGCCGCTTCGGCCGGTGCATCCCCGGCCTTGACCTCGGCTATGATATCCTCTAATGAAAAATGCTCTTTTTCCATTCTCTCTCCATCACCTGAAAAAAGCTCAGATACGCTGTCTGTATGCCTCATAGAGCAGAACAGCGGCGGCATTGGACGCATTGAGCGACTGTATCTTGCCCTTCTGCGGTATGCTGACCGCAGCGTCGCAGTTCTGCCTGACCCATCTTGAAACCCCCTCGCCCTCAGAGCCGATGACGATGCATGCCGGGCCGGTCAGATCGGTATCATACATGGTCCTGCCGCCCATATCGGCGGCATAGACGAAAAGTCCATTTTCCTTGAAAAACTCGACGGCCTGCTGTGTATTCTGACACTTGGCCACCGGCAGATGCTCCAGCGCGCCGGCCGCCGCCTTTGCGCAGGCCGCGTTGAGCCCGGCGCTGCGCCTGCGGGGTATGACGACGCCGTGAGCGCCCGATATCTCGGCCGACCTGATTATGGCGCCGAGGTTATGGGGATCGGTTATGCCGTCGCAGAGGATTACAAGGGGCTTTTCCCCCCTCGACGCCGCCAGCGCCAGTATGTCCTCCATCGACGCATAGCGCGCGGCGGCGCACATGGCGATTATGCCCTGATGCGCCCCGGTCTCCGACATGCGGTCGAGCTTATGCTTGTCGGTCTCCAGCACGGCTATGCCCTTTTTTCTGGCCTCCGAAATGATATGCCCCACCGTTTTGTGAGAACCGGAAGCAAAAAGTATCTTATCTATCTCGCGGCCGCTCTCGACGGCCTCCTGAACGGCGTTCTTGCCTTCTATTATAAGTCCGTCGCTCTCCCGCTCGGCCCGCCTGTCCATATCGGCGAAGCTCCGGCCACCGGGTCTCCTGCCGCCCTGACGGGGTCGGCCCGCGGCGTTATTTTCTCTGCTGCCCTTCACGGCTTTACCTCCAATTATATATCCTGTGCCGCGCATCACGGCACATTTATCC
>CAKUAK010000097.1 GCA_934636325.1 uncultured Eubacteriales bacterium | reverse complement strand
TGATAGTCTGTATGCCGTTTATTTCCGGTCTTAGATAAAGAGGATATAGCCCTTGTCGATGGGGGCGTATTTCTTCATCGTAAGGGAATCGTATGCGCATGTAAGGCTTTCATCGAGGATCATAAGCCTGCGGCCCTCGGGGATCTCGGGCAGCTTGGCCAGCTGATATTCGAAGCGATAAGCCTTATTTTCGGCCGCGGGCGCTTCGAAGCCCTGTCCGGCATAGATGGGCAGGGAAGCGGCGTCGCGGTAGTGATAGGATGCGACGGCGCAGTATTCGACGCCATTGCGGTTTTCAAAGATGGGGCTCATGAGATCGCGGCTGGGGTTGCTGGGGGTGTCGAGGAAGCCGGTGGCGCGGTCATCGTCGATTGGCTTGACGGCCGATTCAAAGAGGCCGTATACGCCGCTGTCGCTGCGTCCCGAGAAGGAGAGCATGACGACACCTTCATTGCCCTTGAGCAGGGCGACGTTGAATCCGGTCATGATATCGTTGATGACGATGTCATAGGGGGTGGCGTCGACGACGATGTATTTCTTGCCGACCCTGTCCTGCCACGCCTTGGATACGGCGGGGGCGGGAAGGACCTTCTGGGCCATAGGCGCCGTGATGCCGTTGTAGGCCGAAAGGGCATATGTATCCTCGCCGTGCTTCTCAAAGGTCAGCGTGCGGTTGTCCTCGCCGTGGAAGATCTGGCCGTCGAACCAGAAGGGCTTGTACCACTGGTGCATGCCGCCGCGGGTGTCCTCCATGACGACCGAGCAGTGGGCGCCGTACATATCCAGCTTGAGGACGCCGCTGGGGACAAGATACATGCCAGAGTTCTCTTTGATGTATTCCTCGGCCAGGGGAGAATAGTGCTTATAGATATTGACTCCCTGTTCGAGCATGACGACGGCGAACAGACGGAGGATGGCCTCGTTGACGTCTATGCGGCAGTCATGGGTCTCGGAGATGGCAAGAACGGCGTTGTATTTGGGGATGACAAGGAACTGTGTCGTGAACTGGAAGCTGTTGCCTCCCTTGAGCATAACGCCTTCGCCGAGGTCATAATCGGGATGGGTATAGCAAACATTATCCCAGCCGAGGCCGTATCTCTCGGAACGCTCGTCGAGCTTGAGGAAGGTGCGGCCCTGCTTTGTCGCCATTTCGGCCTTGCTCTTGTCGGAGATGATCTTGCTTTCGGTCAGGAAGTTATTGCCGAAGGCACAGAGATCGCTCATATCGGTGGTGAACCCGGCGCCGCCCTGGATGAGAAGCAGCTCTTCGGTGCGGTTCTTTTCGTGGACAAGGGGATATTCGGGGTTGCGGTTGGGTGCAAGGCGGGAGGAATGGGCGCCGATGGGTTCTGTGATATGGTTCATGCAGTAATCGGCGTATTTTTCGCCTGTGACCTCGGCGACGACCATCTCGGCAAGGGTGAAGCCGTCGTTGCAGTAGACGGCGTATTCGCCCGGCTCGGCCTTGAGGTAGTTGTTCGACATATAATCATATACGTCGGCATAGTAGTCAGAGCCCTTTATGTCGGATACCGAGAAGCCCTTCCACTGTGTTCCGGGAAGGCCGCTGGTGTGGCTCAGGCAGTGGCGAAGGGTGATCTTTTTGTACCTTTCGTCGGGCATGGTGAAGCGGGGCAGATACTTGTATATCGGCGTGTCAAGCTCGACCTTGCCCTGCTCGACCAGCTGCATGACGGCGACGGTGCAGTAGATCTTGGATACCGAGGCGACATTGTATGTGCTCTTTGGCGAGGCGGCTGTGCCGGCCTCGTCTCCCTGTGTGCCGAGGGAGTCGGCGGCCAGCAGCTGGCCGTCCTTCATAATGGCATACGAGACCGATGTGAAATCCTTTGCGAGGCCATAGCGAAGGATCTCGGAAAGTCTTTCCGTGAGTTTGTTCATTATTCTCTTTCTCCTTTTCAGTGCTTGCTGAGAAACACAAAAGACAGATGACTGTTTCTTATATTTCTTATAGTATTTACTATACTTCTTTTAAGCTATCCTGTCAATAAAAGCGAGTTCGACAATGCAAACCCGGCTCAGATAGGGCGGGGCACGGAACGCATGCGATATTCGGCCAGCGCGGTCGGTACGCCCATATACTGTGCCGCATCCGATATGGGTCGGGAAAGAAAGGGCAGAAGCTCTTCGTCGCTGTATATCAGATCGACGGCAAAATGGTGGGCGTCAAGCTCGTATTTTCCGGTCACCACAAAGGTGCGGCTGTCCATGAAAAACCGGTTGAGGCCGCGGTGAAGCAGCATATGGCCCAGCTCGTGGGCGCACACCAGCCGCCGCTGCACCTCGTCCAGCGAATCGTTTATAAAAATTATGTGACAGCGTTTCATATACCGGTAGAAGCCGCGCAGCTTTTTAAGCCGGACGTACATGACGATACAGCCAAGATCATCGGCTATGGCGAAGGGGTCGCGGGTATCGTATTTTGAAGCCAGCCTGCGGGCAGCTGCCTTTGTATCCAATGGCCTCAGTCCTTTTTGTTTTTATTGGGGTCAAAACGGGCCTTGTTCTTCGACTTTGCGGCCTCGAGGCCGAGCTTCATAGCGGCTATTATCGACTCGCGGGCTTCATCGCCCATGGGGTCGCCGTCGAACATGAGGTCACCCTTGTCCATGTCGGCGATAAAGGCTTCAAGGTCGCGGGCGATGTCGCGGCGGTCCCTGGCATTCAGCTTGGGCGGGGTGTCATTGGCCGCGTGGCCGCCGAGAAGATATTCCACCGTCACGCCGAAATAATCGGCGATCTTCTGGGCGGTCTCGGCCTTGATGCTTTTGGCGCGGCCCTTGCGCAGCTCGGTCATGAAGCTGCGGCTCATCCCAAGATCCTGACTCATGCGGGCGCCCGAAACGCCCTTTTGGCGCAGAAGCTCGTCGATCGTCTTATAGATATCAGCCATAATTATTCCCCTTTAACAGACTTTTGGTCGGAGACCGGGATGCGCCTTACGCGCTTACCCGGGGCTCCGTTTAACTAAAGGATAGTACAATATTTTGTGCCTGTCAAGGAAAATCGTATAAAATCCATATTATGGGCGGGAAAGAACATAATTGAATATTACATAGCATACTGTCCGATTTTCAGGACAGCTATTCAAGACGAACACTTTCGATATGTATGAACCGCACCATGCGCAGGGGATAGGAGGAAAGGGGGCGGCAGTCGACATTTCCCGTGTGGGCCGCGACGTATATCGTGTCGAGGGTCGGGCGTCCGTCGATCCTGACGATGACAGGGGTATGGTGGAACTGGTCGCGCAGGGTGGCGATCTGGACGATGTCACCCTCTTCCATGGCGTTGATGTCGGTCTCTTCGCCGAAGGGGCCGGGACCGCGATTGGTCGTCAGAAAATTATAAAGATACTGTACTCCGGTCCACGAGGCCGACCGGTCGTTTGCCGTGCGGTAGTACCAGCCGTATATCGGAGTATAGTTCATAACGCCGCTGCCGGCATAGATGCACTGGCTGGCAAAGTTGGTGCAGTCGCCCCCTATATTCTGAAAATCATAGTAGTCGGGGTTGCGGAAATAGGCCCAGCGATGGGCATATTCGACGGCCGATGTGCGGTCATAGGCTCTCAAACGGGGCATAAAATCATCTCCTGATAAGGATCTTGGTATATGATATGGCAGAAATGCTGTAAAGGTGAAAGCTTTACAGTGGTTTTATTTAGCCGGACTTGACTTTTCTCCCGGCTTCGGATATACTCCTATAGACGAAGGGGTTGGAAAAATGAAGTTTATCAGGAATATAAAGGATTATCTCGTCATACTCTGCGGAACATTCATACTGGCCTTCGGGCTTTATAACATACATTCGAGGACTGCGATAACCGAGGGGGGCGTTTTGGGAGCGATACTTCTGATCGAACACTGGTTTAAAATATCTCCGTCCATAAGCGGTCTTGTCCTCGATCTCAGCTGTTACGCTGTCGGATTCAGGTATCTCGGCTGGAGCTTTGCCCGCTATTCTCTTGCGGCCAGCTTAGGGTTTTCGGCATGCTATCGTTTAATGGAGCATATCGGCCCGGTGATGCCCGACTTGAGCCCTTATCCGCTTGCTGCCGCCATACTGGGCGGTATGTTTGTCGGCATGGGGGTCGGCATGTGCGTGCGGATCGGTGGCGCGGCAGGGGGAGACGATGCCCTTGCCATGACGATATCGAAGGTGACCGGTCTTGATATCTCCCATTCCTATCTTTTCACCGATATCGTCGTTCTGACCCTGTCGTTCTCGTATATCCCATTTAAAAGGATATGCTATTCTCTCGTGACCGTGACCATTTCTTCCTATCTTATCGGATTCATCCAGAAGCTCGGGAAGAAGAGTTAGCTCAAAAAACCGAACAAAAAACAACACCCGCCTCCGTGCCTTGTGGCACGTGGGCGGGTGCTTTATATTTGCGGCTTATGATCGGCGGCCCGTGTTAAAGCGAGATCTGCTTTTCAAGGGCATCCTCTTCTTTTATGAGCGCGCCGGCGCCGGGCAGGGTCTTTATGCGATAGCGCGCCGGATTGGCCACCCCGGCGGCTTCGAGCGGCATGGCCGTGACGACCCTCTGGCCGCGCTTGAGGGCAAAGGCGGCGACGCCCTGTGCCGTTCTGGTGTTTTTCGAGGGCGTGATAGAGGTATCGAAGATAAGCAGGCGGCTCTGGGTATAAAGGGCGATCTCGCCGTCGGCCGGCATGTGGATGACGGCGGCCAGTGGGAACTTGTCGCAGTATGCGCCGGTCAGGCGGCGGCGGTTGGACTTGGTGTCATAGGCCTTGACGTCGATCTTTGCGATCTTTCCGTTTTCAAAGACGTATATGACGCTGCCCTCGTATGTTCCGGGAAGAAGCATGAATATCGGCGCTTCGCCCTCGTCCATAGAGAGCTTCTGGGGCAGATAGTCGCCGAGAACGCTGGCCTTGCTGTCATCGAACTCGTGCAGCCTGGCCTTATAGGCCTGGGCCTGGTTGGTGATAAAGATTATCTCTTGTTTGTTGGAGGCCGGCAGAGACAGCCGCAGACCGTCGCCCTCCTTGAACTTCTGATCGCTGCTCATGCGCAGCGACAGGGGAGTGATCTTCTTGAAATAGCCCTCTTTCGAAAGAAAGACCGTGACGGGGTAATCCTCTATGGATTCCGATTCGTCGTATTGCTCGACCTCATGCTCGTGGATGATGGCCGTGCGGCGCCGGGTCGGGTATTTCTTGATGATCTTTTCAAGCTCGTCGATGATGACGTTTTTGATCTTAGCGGGGTCATTGAGTATGCCGTTCAAGCGCTTTATCTCTTTTTCAAGGTTGTCGACCTCTTTAAGACGGTTCAGGATATGCTCTTTGTTGATATTGCGCAGCTTGATCTCGGCGATGAACTCGGCCTGCTCCTGATCTATCCCAAAGCCCATCATGAGGTTAGGGATGACCTCGGCGTCCTCTTCGGTCTCGCGGATTATGGCGATGGCGCGGTCGATGTCGAGAAGTATCTTTTTAAGGCCGAGCAGCAGGTGCAGGCGGCCCTCTTTTTTCCGCAGATCGAAATGGATGCGGCGGCGGACACATTCGGCGCGCCATGCGCTCCATTCGGTAAGGATATCGCGGACGCCGAGGACGCGGGGGGTTCCGCCGATAAGGATATTGAAGTTGCAGGAGAAGCTGTCCATCAGTGGTGTAAGCTTCATCAGCTTCTGCATGAGCTTGTAGGGATCGACGCCGGATTTTATGTCGATGGCGATCTTGAGGCCGCTCAGGCCGGTCTCGTCCCTGACGTCGGATATCTCCTTGAGCTTTCCGGCCTTTATAAGCTCGGTCATCTTGTCTATGATGGCCTCGGCCGTCGTGGTATATGGGATCTCTGTGACCTCGATGATGCGTTCTTTTTTGAGGTAGCTCCAAACAGAGCGGACCTTGAAGGAGCCACGGCCGGTCTCGTATATATCCTCCATCTGGCTGCGGTTGAAGATCAGCTGGCCGCCGGTGGGAAAATCGGGGGCGGGCAGGGTAGAGAGAATATCGTGCTGCGGATTTTTCAGCAGCTCTATCGTCGTGCGGCAGACCTCGTTGAGATCGAATCCGCAGATATTGCAAGCCATACCGACGGCGATGCCGAGGTTTGGGTTGACCAGTATGTTGGGGAAGGCGGTCGGAAGCAATGTCGGCTCTTTAAGCTTTCCGTCATAGTTGTCGACAAAATCGACGGCGTCATTGTCGATATCCGAAAAGACCTCTGTGCAGATCTTGTCCAGCTTGACCTCTGTGTATCGAGGCGCGGCGCATTCCATGTCGCGGGAATAGACCTTGCCGAAATTGCCCTTTGACTCGACAAAGGGTACGAGAAGCGATTCATTGCCCCGGGTCAGACGCACCATGGTGTCGTATATGGCTGCGTCGCCGTGGGGATTGAGCTTCATCGTCTGGCCGACGACATTGGCCGATTTGGTAAGGCTGCCGCCCAGAAGCCCCATCTTATACATTGTGAAGAGCAGCTTACGGTGGGATGGCATGAAGCCGTCGATCTCGGGCAGTGCCCTTGAAACGATGACACTCATGGCATAGGGCATATAGTTGGTCTCGAGCGTTTCGGTTATATTCTGTTCTATGAAGTATTTTTTGCTCATTTCCGGCTCCTCAGCTTATATCGGCAAGATCAAGGTATTTCGCGCCGTTTTCCGAGATAAAATCCTTGCGCCCCGAAAGATTATCGCCTAAAAGGACGTCGAACATCCGGGCCGTTGCCTCGGCGTCGTCGGGCATGACCTTTATAAGGCGTCGGGTCTCGGGGTTCATGGTCGTCTCCCACATCATGTCAGGCTCGTTTTCGCCAAGACCCTTTGAACGCATGATCTCGTACTTTTTATTGCCCAGCTTTTTGACTATCTCATCCCTTTCGCGCTCGGTATAGGCGAAATAGGATCTGTCCTTGCAGACGATCTCGAAAAGGGGGCTTTCGGCGATATAGACATAGCCGCCCTCGATAAGCCTGGGCGTCAGACGGTAAAGCATGGTCAGCAGAAGGGTGCGTATCTGGAAGCCGTCGACGTCGGCATCGGTGCAGAGGATGATCTTGTTCCACCTGAGGTTGTTTATGTCAAAGGTGGCCATTTCCTTTGTCTTGCTCTTAATCTCGGCTCCGCAGCCCAGGACCTTGATAAGATCGGTTATGATCTCGCTTTTGAATATCTTGCCGTAATCGGCCTTGAGGCAGTTGAGTATCTTGCCGCGTATTGGCATGATGGCCTGAAACTCGGGGTCGCGGCCCTGCTTGCAGGAGCCGAGGGCCGAGTTGCCCTCTACTATATATATCTCGCGGCGGCTGAGATCCTTTGTGCGGCAGTCGGCAAAGCGCTGGACCCTCGTCAGGACGTCCATGCCGCCCGACAGCTTCTTTTTGAGGTTAAGTCTTGTCTTTTCGGCCTGTTCGCGGGAACGCTTGTTGACAAGTATCTGATCGCAGATCTTGTCGGCCTCCTGCTTGTTTTCGATGAAATATATCTCGAGGGTAGAGCGCAGGAAGTCGGTCATCATATCCTGTATGAACTTGTTGGTGATGGCCTTTTTGGTCTGGTTCTCGTAAGAGGTGTAGGTCGAAAAACCGTTGGTTATAAGGATAAGGCTGTCGGAGATATCGTTGAACTTGACCTTGCTTTCGTTTTTCTGGTATTTTCCCGCCTGTTTGATATAGGCGTCGATGGCCGAGACAAAGGCCGAGCGGGCCGCCTTATCGGGCGCGCCGCCATGCTCGAGAAAGGAGGAGTTGTGGTAATATTCGATGACCGGGTTGGCGTTGCAGAAGCAGAAGGCCGCCTCGACCTTGACGCGGTATTCCGGCTTATCGTCGCGGTCACGTCCGGTCTTCTCCGTCTTGGCATAGCGTATGGAGGTGATGGCGTCGAGACCTGCCAGCTCGCCGACATAGTCGACGATGCCGTTTTCGTAACAGAAGGTCTCTTCCTCGAACTTGCCGTGGTCGGTCTCGGTCCTGAGTATGAAGGTCAGGCCGGGGTTGACAATGGCCTGCTTTTTTATGACGTCGGCAAAGAACTCGTGGGGGATATTGATGTCGGTAAAGACATCGAGATCGGGCAGAAAACGCTGTACCGTGCCGGTGCGTTTGCCCGGGAAAGGCTCTTTCAGAAGACCGCCGGGGGTCATGTTCTCGCCGCGCTCGAAATGCAGCGAATACTTAAAGCCGTCGCGGTAAGAGGTGACATCCATGTATTTGGAGGCATACTGGGTGGCGCAAGCGCCGAGGCCGTTGAGGCCGAGGGAGTATTCATAGCTTTCGCCGCTCTCGTTCTGATATTTGCCTCCGGCATAGAGCTCGCAGTATACCAGCTCCCAGTTATACCGCCCCTCTTTTTCGTTATAGTCCAGGGGAATACCGCGGCCGAAATCCTCGACCTCTATCGAGTGATCGAGGAAATAGGTCACCTTTATTTTGTCGCCGAAGCCCTCGCGTGCCTCGTCGATCGAGTTGGAGAGTATTTCGAAAAAGGCATGCTCGCAGCCCTCGATGGAATCAGAGCCGAATATGACGCCCGGGCGGCGTCTGACCCTGTCGGCGCCCTTGAGGGAGGATATGCTGTCGTTGCCGTAAGAAGGCTTCGTTGTTTTTGGCATTAATATAGACCTCCGTCTGCTATGAGTATCGGTTAATGAATGAATAATTGGAAATAATAAGCAATATAGATCAAACAGCGCCGCCGGCGTGAGTCAGGAAGCGGAGGATGAATATGCTCACAGTAGGAAAGAAGAAAAGGGAAGAGATATCGGCCGAGGACCGCGTGCTGCTCGAAGAGCTTTTCAGCACAAAAACAGAGCTCGACGGCATAAGGCAGAAGTTCGATTATGTCACCGAGCCGGAAATGGTGGCCTCGTGCATATATGAAATGAGGTCGGCCCAGGAGAGATATTCGTATCTGCTGGGCCGGGTCAGGGCAAAAGAGCTAAGCCTTGCCGACAGGAGGAGCTTTCTGTGGAAAGAGTGATCCTGTGCGGGGCGGCGGCCGCGGTCATCTGCGGAATCATAATGCTGTTTGCGCCTGCGATAAAAAAGCTGATAAAGACAGCGGCGCGTACTGTAACAGGATTTGCCGCATTGTGGCTCTTTAACCATGCCGCCGCCGGGGCGGGGATATCACTGGGGCTCAACCTGTTCAATTCCGCCGTCCTCGGCATTTTCGGCCCCGCCGGATTGGCAATGCTGCTCTTCCTGCGGTGGACCGGCCTTTGATATTATGCCCCAGCCGTCGAGGGGCCGGCGCTGCATCGCGCCGAAGATATGGCGGCGCAGGTCATGGTGGTCGTGCTCGAGACGGCGTATCATCTGCTTCATATCCTCGCGCCGTGTATTCTTATCGGCGGGGCAGGGATTCTTGCATATCGGCAAGGCCTGTCTGCGCGCGAAGTTTATGACCTCGCGCTCGGTCATATAGAGCATGGGACGTATGACCGTCACCCCGGCCCGCTCGAGCTCTGTCACCGGCTGAAAACAGCTTATGCGCCCCTCGTAGAAGAGCGACATCATGAAGGTCTCGACGGCGTCGTCAAAATGATGCCCCAGCGCCACCTTATTGCATCGGTTCTCTCTGGCCGTATCGTTGAGCGCGCCGCGGCGCAGCTTGGCGCACAGCGCACAGGGGTTCTTTTCGTGACGGACGTCAAAGACGATCTGCTTTATCTGTGTCGGCTTTATTATGTATTCGACGCCGATACCGGCGCAGAGATCGGCGATGGGGGAATAGTCAGGGTTTTCATAGCCCATGTCCAGCGTTATGGCGCACAGATCGAAGGGCAGGGGATAGAAATCCCGCAGGCGGGCCAACAGCAAAAGCAGGGACAGGGAATCCTTTCCGCCCGAGACGCCCACCGCGATCCGGTCTCCCGGCGCGATCATGGCGTAATCATCTATACATTTTCTTAGATGAGAAAGCATTTTCTGCATGACTGTAAATTGCTCCCAAAACAAAGCGTACTATATATGATAGCATGACTTTTCTTTTTTTGCAATCGGAGGGAGAGGCACAGAAAAACAAAAATCCCGGAAAACCGAGGTTTTCCGGGATCCTGATAACAAAATTAGCGCTTGGAGAACTGCGGTGCGCGACGGGCGGCTTTGAGGCCGTATTTTTTACGTTCCTTCATTCTGGAGTCACGTGTCAGGAAGCCTGCCTTCTTGAGCTGGCCCCTGTACTCTGCGTCAGCCTGGAGCAGAGCCCTTGCGATGCCGAGGCGGATAGCGCCGGCTTGGCCGGTAAAGCCGCCGCCGGAGACCTTGACGGAAACATCAAACTTCTCAGCGAGGCCGAGGAGCTCGAGGGGCTGCTTTACGATATACTTAAGTGTCTCGAGACCGAAGTAGTTGTCAAGAGTTCTGTTGTTGATGGTCACAACGCCTGTGCCGTTGGGGATGAGCTTGACCCTGGCAACAGAGCTTTTTCTTCTGCCTGTGCCGTAAAAATATGCTTTCTTAGGTGTATACATTCTCTGTTACCTCCTTATTCGGCTGTCCAAAACTCAGGCTTCTGGGCCTGCTGCTTGTGCTCGGCGCCTGCATATACCTTAAGCCTGCCAAGAGAATGACGGCCGAGTGTGCTCTTGGGCAGCATGCCCTTAACGGCCAGCTTCATAGCCAGCTGGGGCTTCTGGGCCATAAGGCGGGAATACTGGGTCTCCTTCAGGCCTCCGGGATAGCCGGAATGTGTGCGGTAATATTTCTGAACCAGCTTCTTGCCGGTCAGAACAGCCTTGTCGGCGTTGACGATGATGACGTAATCGCCGCAGTCAGCGTTGGGTGTAAAATCGACCTTGTGCTTACCCTTGAGGATAGAAGCGGCCAGAGCGGCTGTTCTTCCCAGAGGCTTGCCGGCAGCATCGATGACATACCATTTACGGTCAATGGTCTCACGTTTTGCCATGAATGTGGACATGTTACTTCCTCCGTTTTATATGAAAATATTTTAATCGGCTTTCTTATTATATCCACGGCACACGGGCATGTCAACAACTTTTTTGAAGAAAATCAATTTAGATTTTCAGAGCTTCGATTTTCTCTTGTTTTCTTCGATTTCCTCCCGATTTCTAAAAACCGATTTCACTTTTGAACGGCCCGTTATCCGGCTTTTCGTGCCCTCTTACCGGCATTGACGCCCGGCCTTTATATGATCGCCCTAAAGGCCTTTTTGGCGGATAACGGCGCTTTAGCGTATTAATTAGTTAAAATGACGGCCGTATTCAGGAAATTATATGCAAAATGCAAATTGCATCAAGGATGCCCCGATGGTATTATAATAGGGTAAGCTGGCGAAATTGTTATGTTTGGGAGAAATATTAAAATGAACACTTACATCAATTTTCTGTCCCTCATGCCCCCTCCTGCCGAAGATACCGCAAGGATAGAAGCCATCCTGTCGGAATGCGGCAAGATAATCGAGTATCAGCCCAGGGAGGTCATCGCCAACCTTCAGGAAGACTTCACCCATATTTATTTCATCAAGTCTGGCCGCACCTCCCATGTCATATCCGATGAAAACAACGAAAAGCTGCTTTATCAGCTGACGCCCGGATGGATATTCGGAAGCATGTGCCCTGGAAGCCTTCCCGAGGATAACATCACGGTCTATGCCCAGGAGCGTACCGTCGTCTGCCGTGTGCCCCATAAGGATTACCTCTCTCTGCTCATGTCCGACCCGGAGTTTTCCTCTTACTGCCTGACCCTTTTGGGCCGCCTGCACAGCTATCTTGCCTCGGAGATCGGCAACCTTTCCTTTAATTCCTGCAAGACCAGGCTCATGCGCATCTACTGCGCCCAGGTCGACGAAAGGAAGCTCTCTGATGACGGCAAATGGTACTGCCTCGACGGCAAGCTGACCCACAGCGAGCTGGCGACGACGGTCGGCAGCGCCCGCGTCACGATAAGCAAGCTGATAAACGAGCTCTGCGACGACGGTTTCCTCCGTCTTATCAACCGCAGGGCGCAGGTCAATATCAGCGCCTATCACCGTTTCCTTTCCAAAATGAACGGAGACTGATCCTGACCGGGATCACATAAGTCCACAGGCCCTGCCGCGTATAAAGCGGCGGGGCTTTTCTCATTAATGAATATACG
>CAKUAK010000096.1 GCA_934636325.1 uncultured Eubacteriales bacterium | reverse complement strand
GGCTTATATCATGCGCGGGGATATGGCTTCCGGTCGGGAACATATGCCCCCGCATTTTAGTATAAGAGCCGGAAGTTAAAAATGCTGAGACAGCCTTTTGGAGGAAGATATGAAAAGGAGATATGTCTTTTTGGCCGCCGTCATCGCGACGGCAATGATGCTTGCGGCCTGCGGCAGTGCGCCGGATAACAGCACAGATACTGAAAACATAAAGCCCGACACAGCGCGGACCGAGGATGGCCGGAAGGATGAGCAGAGCCAGCCGGACAGCATCGAGGTAACGCTTAAGGCGGCCGATCATCCCGAGCTTGATCTCGGATACGCAAACAGCGAGGGCGAGAGGGTCATCTGTGATCTCGCCATCGACGAGGACGGCAGCCTGTATATCCTGCAAAGGGATGGCATCATCCATAAATACAGCGGTGACGGACGGCTTCTGGAAACATATGATCTCAAGCTGGACGACCAGGGACTGACGGCATACCGGCTGACCTGCGGCGGCGGGAAGATATACCTGCTGGACGGCCACAACAATGCCGTTATAACGGCCGTGAAGGATAAAATAGAGAATGTATCGGTCCTGGATTTTTCCGATGTCGGGATGTCCAAGAGCTTTTATGCCGACGAGAGCGGCAGGCTGTTCATGTCCTTCGCCGATCTTGACGAGGCCTACAGCGCCGAGGTCGACCTGTCGGGCGAAACGGCCGTGATCGCCGGCGAGAGGCAGCGCGGTTATCTTATCGGCAGAGACACCACATATCTGCCCGAGGTCATTTCGAATGATAACGGCAGCTGCGTAAAGGTCACGGTATTTCGCGAGGGTCAGGAGGCAGAACGATTCACCGTAGTGCCGTCAGACAGCGCCGAGAGCCTGTTCGGGCTGAGCATTTACGGCCTGTCGGAGGGCGAATATTTCGGCCTTATGCATGCATTTGTCAACGAGACCGATGACCCCGATAAAGAGGAATATATCCAGGCACCGGTCATTATAGCCCCCGACGCCGGGACGGTGAGGGTCGCGGGCTTCAGCACCGAAAGCGGCGTGATCGAACTGACGATAGGAGGGGCATACTGCATGACGATCTCTGATGACGGCCTGTCGGTCAGGCCGGTGGAGTGCTGCTTTACCGATATCCGCGACAGCGGAGAATATATCATAGAGAAATAACAGAGCCCGGAGAGGACAAACCTCTCCGGGCTTTTGTATATCAGGCTTTTATTAAAGGGCGGCGGCCAGAGCCTTGACCTGCTCCAGCATGGGGCTTTCCGACATGCTGCCCTTTTTCCGCATATCGGGGATGGCGATGATGCCCTTATCCTCCCATTTGAGATAGGCTGTCATGGCCTTGTACTGGGCGATGGCGGCATCGAACACATGGCCGGCTTCCGCGCCCTCGGGCGTCGCGCCGGCGTCGAGCAGCAGGGCGGTCTTGTTGAAGTTGACCCCTGTCGCCCCGTAGACATACATGCGGTCGATGACCGTCTTGAGCTGGGCCGTGATGTCGAACCAGTAGATCGGCGATGCAAAGACAACCATATCGGCGTCGGAGAGGGCCTTTAGCACGGCGGGCATATCATCCTGCTGGACACATTTGCCGCCGTTTGAATAGCATGCGCCGCAGCCGAGACATCCGTGTATATTCATCCGGGCTATGTTGAGGATCTCGACCTGATGCTTGGGAGATGCGGCCTCGGCAAAGGCCTTTGCCATGAGCTCTGTGTTGCCGCCGCTGCGGGGGCTTCCGTTAAGTATGACGATCTTCATTTTACGGCACTCCTTGTTTTGATATTCATGTCC
>CAKUAK010000095.1 GCA_934636325.1 uncultured Eubacteriales bacterium | reverse complement strand
CTTCTGGCCCTCGTCCGATTTGAGCCATGCTATAAGCTGCATGACCGGCGAATCGTCGGCCAGCGTCTTGTCATACACGGCATAATATCCGTCGGACAGGGGATAAGAACAGTCGGAAATGCTCTCGATTGTGGGGTATACTCCGTCGACCGAGATCATTTTCGAATCGGGATCGGTATACATGCCGGAGGCGTAATAATAGACCGAATAGCCGATGGAATACGCGCCGCTGTCATAGTCTGATACGGCGTCGACAAGGTCGTCCATCCCGGCGGGCTTGAGCTCGGAGGGCGCGTCGGCTATCTCATCCTGGGGAACGAGCAGCTTATACATAAGGGTCTGGCTGCCGGAGTTATCGGGACGCTGGAAGGCTGTTATCGGCTGATCGTCGCCGCCCAGCTGGCTCCAGTTGGTTATCTCGCCGGTATAGATCTTCTTGAGGTCGCTGACCGATATGTCGTCGACCGGGTTGCTTTCGTTGACAAGAAAGACGAAGGCGTCCTTGACCACCATGTCGACCTCGTACTCCTTGCCCGAATCGTCCATGAGCTGGTATTCGTCGGCCGAAGGCGGCGTGACGAATATGACGTCACAGTCCCCGGCAATAAGGTTCTCATAGGCGTAATGGGTCGTGTAATGGTGGACAAAGGAACTGGCCTGTTCGGGATCATAGGTCAGCAGAGCCTTGACTATGCCCTCTGAAAGGGGTATCGTCGCGGTCGAGCCGTCGAGACGGGGCAGGGTCTCGGCCGTGAACTCTGGCTTCTGGGCGGTGACTTCATCGGACGGTTTTTCCGCGGGACTGCCGCAGGCAAAGAGAAGCCCGAGGGACAGGGCCAGCGCGGCGCATGAAAGAACTTTTTTCAGCATCTTTTTCTTCTCCTTTTTGTTTATTCGAAAAAGCTGGTGTCTATATACTCGGCGGGAAGAGAGATCTCGTCGCCGGAGGTTTTGATATATATGGCGTCAGGCGAGTATGTGTATATGTCATAGAAAGAATAGGGATCCTCGATATAAAGCCCGCATGAGTCGATATATTGTCTCGCCGCGTCGGGATCGGTGCACAGCTCGCCGAGGGATACGGCCCTGCCGGTGCGCAGATCGAATACGCGGCCTGTCGAGATGGTCTCTGAACGGTAGGGCGTATAGGCGTATATCGACGCGCCCATATTGAAGGCGACAAAGTTCCGGTACGGCGCGATATAGCTGTAAGCATATCCGGAATAGTTCTCCGGCCCGAGGTCCTCTATATCGGCATATTCCTGCGGATATTCCATCGAGGCATATTGACCGTAGATTGTCTTGATCTGGGCGTTTATCGCGTCGATATTGAGCAGTTTTCCCGTTGTATCACGCAGAAGCACGGGCTGGAAGGCGAAGCCTTTATTGCCGAAGGCGTACATCGTATCGGCGTCCGGGTCGAGCACATTGACAAGCGTATCGCGCTGGCGGAAGCCCTTATAAAAGGTAGTGCCGCCCGAAAGATAATCCGATGTTTCGGCAAAAGGCTGTGCCATATAGGGTGAAAGGGTCTCGGTCGGGATGCTTATATAATATTCCTCTGTGGTATAGGGGTTTTCCCACGGAAGATATATGTTGAGATAGCCCTCATAAAGGGCGAAATAGGGGTAATCATTGGGAAGCCCGCGGAACGGCCTTACCGGCCCGCCGTCGATCGCGGAAAGCTCGGCAGCTATTATGGGGTCGAGCAGGGCCGCGACATCGGTATCGTCGGTGAACAGATCACAGAGCGACAGCCTGCGCCCGCTGGACATATCATAGCAGGCATACGACAGTGTCGGCCTGTATAAAGAGCCGAGGGTGGGATATTTCTCGCTGCTGCTGTAAAAATACTGTATGTCCGAGATGATCACGCTGGCCACATTGCCGCAGAAAACCAGATCGGATGATGTGCTGTGGGTCTGGGTGACCTCGTCGGCATCGAGCATATCCGGCGTCACATATTCCGCAAAAAAGTCGTCATTGCCGTTGAGCCGCTGGGTCTCTGATATTATAAAGTTGTTTATCTCATCCTGCAGGGCCGTGTTCTTAAAATATTGGACCTGGGTATTGGAGCAGTAATGGGTGATCCCGTTTATCTCGGTCTCGGGCCCATTTTCGATATAGAAGGGCAGGTCGCTGTCGGGGGTGTAAAAATAGATGTTGTCAAAATGCCCCGATGCTCTTCCGCCGGTGCCCATCATGCTTTCCGAAACGTCGTTCCAGTCGATTCCACTCGATCTGGCAAGCTCGGCCTGAACGGGGACATAGGCGGCCGGTTTTGAAGCGGGAAGAGCGCATGATGACAAAAACAGCGCGGCGGCAAGCGACAGAGCAATGCAAAAAAGATTTTTCCTCTTCATTTTTCTCCATCCTTATTATATAATGATTAAACAGACCGGATCATCTTTCGTGCTTTGGACTATAGGTGCAGGGCGTATGTTCCAGCGCTGCACATTGGACTGCGCGATATATATGCCGGGCTTGACAGCTTTGATAAAATAGGATCGGCGGATCACGGGGATGCCGGGGGAGTTTTTATGGAAGAATATACAGAGCAATATACCGCGCTGGCCGGGCATTACGATCGGCTGACCTTCGACGTCGATTATAAGGGCTGGGCCGCGTTTGCGCAGAAAATGTTCAGAAAGCATCATATCCCCGGAAAGCTGATATTAGAGCTGGCCTGCGGCACGGGCTCGCTTTCATACGAGCTTGCCCAGAGAGGCTTTGATATGATATCCAGCGATATTTCGCCCGATATGCTCTCGGTGGCGCGGGAGAAATGCGCCGGGCTGGAGCATATGCCGATGTTCATCTGCCAGGATATGACGCGAATAGATCTTTACGGCGGGGTGTCGGGCTGCGTCTGCGGGCTGGACAGTGTCAATTATGTCACCGATATCCGCGGGCTGCGGCGGATGTTCAGGCGGGTCTCAACCTTTCTTGAGCCGGGCGGGATTTTCCTCTTCGACGTCAAGAGCACGGGACTTTTTGAAGAGATGGCGGGAACTTGCTCGGCCTGGGAAGAGGACGGCCTCTTTACCGTCTGGGAATACGGCTATGACCGCAGGACGATGCGCGCCAGCCACACCGTCGATATTTTCGAAGAGACCGGCGGCCTTTATCGCCGTTATTCCGAGACCCATTATCAGCGGGCGTATACCGTTGATACGCTGACAGATATGATAAATGAAAGCCAACTTGAGCTTTTGGGTATATACAGTGATCTTAAACAGACCCCCTATTCGGGTGAAAACGGCAGGCTTTATTTTGCCGCCGTCAAAACAGGAGGAAATACAAATGAATGATTTTATCGTAAGAGGCATCACAAAGGACGGATATATAAAGGCGGTCGCCATTCAGAGCACCCAGCTGGTCGAAAAGGCCAGAGAGATACATAAGACCCTTCCGCTGGCGACAGCGGCGCTGGGCAGGACGCTGACAGCAGCGTCGATGATGGGCGACGAGCTCAAGGAGGATACCGGCTCGGTCACCCTCCAGATCCGCGGCGGCGGGCCTCTCGGTGCCATAACCGCCGTGTCGGACAGCAGCGGTAATGTCCGCGGATATCTCCAGAACCCGGCGGTCGATCTGCCGCTCAAAGAAAACGGCAAGCTGGACGTCGGAAGCGGTGTCGGGCACGACGGTGTTCTTACGGTCATTAAGGATATCGGCGCAAAAGAACCCTTTTCGGGCAAGGTAGAGCTGCTCAGCGGCGAGATAGCCGAGGATGTAGCATATTATTATTACGCCAGCGAGCAGATCCCGACGGTCTGCGCTCTCGGCGTTCTTGTCGATACCGACCAGTCGGTCAAGCAGGCCGGGGGATATATGATCCAGCTGATGCCCGGCGCGCCCGAGGGGCTGATCTCGATCCTCGAGTACCGTGTGGCCGAGACTCCCTCGATGACAAAGATGATGGAGGACGGCATGTCGGCCCAGCAGGTGCTTGAGTATATGCTTGACGGTATGGGCTATGAAGAGCTTTACAAGCACGATGTGTCCTACGAGTGCAAGTGCAGCCGCCATAAGGTCGAACAGGCCATCCTCAGCATCGGTCGTGAAGAACTCAAGCGTCTTTACGAGGAGGAAGAGTCGATAAAGGTCACGTGCCAGTTCTGCGATAAGGAATATTCCTTCTCCAAGGCCGAGATAGGCGATATGCTTATGAACGCGTCGGGGGATAAAGAGTAAGATGATATCATGCCGCCGCGTTTTTCCTGATCCGCGGCGGCATGTTTTTCCGGGGAATTTCGGCCCACAAAACAGGGTCGAAAAAAGAATAAAAAAAGTTGAAAAAAGGTGTTGACAAATGGTGTGTCTATCTGTATAATGAATCTTGCCGCTGTGAGGTACGGAAGCATAGCTCAGCTGGGAGAGCACCTGCCTTACAAGCAGGGGGTCACAGGTTCGAGCCCTGTTGTTTCCACCAATATCATGGCGGCGATATCACACTTGGCCGTGTAGTTCAGTTGGTTAGAACGCTAGCCTGTCACGCTAGAGGTCGACGGTTCGAGCCCGTTCACGGTCGCCACGGTGTGCCTCTGTAGCTCAGTTGGTAGAGCAGGGGACTGAAAATCCCCGTGTCATTGGTTCGATTCCGATCGGAGGCACCATCTGCGGATTTAGCTCATCTGGTAGAGCGCCACCTTGCCAAGGTGGAGGTAGCGAGTTCGAGCCTCGTAATCCGCTCCATTTTGACAGGAGTTTTTCAAATAAGACTCCTGTCAATTTATACGGCGCCATAGCCAAGTGGTAAGGCATGGGTCTGCAAAACCCTGATTCCCCAGTTCGAATCTGGGTGGCGCCTCCACGTGGTGGCAACTCTTTGGTATTTTAAGTATAACGCTTAGAATATTAAAGAGTTGTCACCTTTTTTTGAATTTCCGCATTCAGAAAAAGAAATTTTCGCATTATTATAATAACAGGGGAGATTCGAACTCCCTTATTCGGATTTGAGGACAGCCGCTAAAGGGCGTAAAACGAAGTATTCTCTTCTCAAAATTTAGTGCGATCTTTCGTGCATCTGTTTATTAGTTTCGTCGAAGCCATAGGATAGACGCTCTTTTTATTTTAACGCCGAAAAAGAGCACCTCAAGCGAATCGGCCAACCGGACGGAGCATTTTTAAAATGGGTTAAACCTGTAATGACCCTTCTGGGGTATGTGCATACCACTACTTTAGTGGCGATTATAATTGAAACTTAAGATGGATATAATCCACGATTGTACCAGAGTTTTGTATAGCTTAAGCGCTAACAGAAGGCCGGCGGGATATCCCGCCGGCCT
>CAKUAK010000094.1 GCA_934636325.1 uncultured Eubacteriales bacterium | reverse complement strand
GCTCTAACCAACTGAGCTAAGGGCCCATAGCTGTTTACTACGGCGAAGATTATTATATAACATCGCCCGGCAAAAAACAAGTGTTTTTTTATCTTTTTTAAAACTTTATTTTTTGCCCCTCTCCCCTCTTTCGGCAAAAACCAGCGGGAGCCCTATTTTATCATAAACAAGAGCGCCCATCCCGCAGGAAACGGGATGGGCGCGGATATGATATATCTTATTTATGATCTACCGAAGCCATATACCTGACCAGCTTGAGGAGCATGTTCGTATAGCCCCACTCGTTGTCATACCAGGATACCAGCTTGACGAACTTATCGGTCAGCGCGATGCCGGCCTTGGCGTCGAATATGCTGCCGCAGGAATTGCCGATGACGTCGGAAGAAACGATCTCGTCCTCGGTATATCCAAGCAGACCCTTGAGCTCGTTCTGCGAAGCCTTTTTAACGGCGGCGCAGATCTCTTCGTAAGTAGCGGGATTCTTAAGGTTGACCGTCAGGTCGACGACCGAGCTGTCGACGGTCGGCACGCGGTATGCCATGCCTGTCAGCTTGCCCTTGAGCTCGGGGATGACCTTGCCGACAGCCTTGGCGGCGCCGGTGGAGGCGGGGATTATGTTGGAGGAAGCCGCCCTGCCCAGCCTCCAGTTCTTGCTGGAATAGCCGTCGACCGTCTTCTGAGAAGATGTGATCGAATGGACGGTGGCCATCAGGCCTGATTCGATGCCAAAATTATCATTGATGACCTTTGCCAGGGGGGCTAGGCAGTTGGTCGTGCAGGATGCGTTGGAAACAAAGTTCATATCCGACGTATAAAGCTCGTTATTGACGCCCATAACAAACATCGGGGTGTCATCCTTGGAGGGGGCGGACAGGATTACCTTCTTTGCGCCGGCTTCCAGATGACCCGCGGACAATTCTTTTGTAAGGAACTTACCGCTCGATTCAATGACGTACTCAGCACCCACGGAAGCCCAGGGGATATCCTTGGGATCCTTGCAGGAGAAGAAGGGGATGCGCTTGCCGTTTACCGTAATAGAGCTGTCATCGCTGGTAACTTCGCCGGGGAATGTTCCCTGGGCCGAGTCATACTTGAACATATAGGCCATGAGCTCAGGTGCGCGGCCGGGGTGGTTGATACCGACAAACTCAAGTTCTTCCATCTCCAAGCCGGCCCTCAAAGCCAGACGGCCTATACGGCCAAAACCATTGATAGCGACTTTAATAGACATTGTAGACCTCCAAGATGATTTAAATACATTTTTGGCGCCATTTGCTCGCACATAAAATATTATATACCATATTGTCTGCAGATACAAGTCAAGAATCGAGAATTGTCGAACGGAAAATTAATTTGTAAATTACGTCTTCTTATATTAAAATGAAAATGGAACAAAGCTACAGCTATCACACAGGACGGGAGGTAATGAAGTTGATAACCAGCGGCATAACGTCGTCTCTCTCTCCCGACGAGCTTTATATGATATGCTCTTACGGCGGAAGGATACTCCTTGTCTCCGCGCCTCTTGCCGAGTTTATCGGCGCCGATCTTGTCGGAAAAAACCTCAATGACGTCATCGAGGACCGCATCGTCTCCCGCCTCATCAAAAATGTCGACCGTGAAAACATATACGAGTTCGACTGCGTCTTGAACTCCCGCGCCTTCAGCTGCGGCGCAAAGCTGTCGCCCGACGAAAGCATCGTCATGATGCTCTCGCCCAACGCCCCTCGAAGCCCGCAGGACGCCGGGCCGAGGCTCATACGCTATATCGGCCGCGAGATCAACGCCAACATAGATAATATCAGCATTGCCTATGCGGCCCTGCGCAAAAGCGCCGCCGATCTGCCGCCCGCCGCCTCGGGCCTTATAGAAAAAAGCCTGCTCAACCTGACCCGCATATCCAAAAATGCCGTCACCAAGGTCGATTACGAGGAGGGCGTTTTCTCGGTCGAGCCGCGCCGCGGCGACCTTGCCCGCGATCTGACGGAGGTCTGCGCAAGCGCCGCAGCCTTCTGCCGCGGATATGCCGAGATATTTTTCGAGGGGCTCAACGAACCCCTCGAGTGTTCATATGACCCGACGGCCATAAAGCGCATGATGCTCAACCTTATCTCTTACAGCATATCCTCCGCCCCGGCAAAATATCCACGCATATCGGTGCGGATGTCCCGCCGCGACGACGCGGCCATAATAACGGTATCCTGCGCCGGAGCATCATCCGGCAGCGCAGCGGACCATGACGGCCGCGCCGATACCCCCGACCTCGAACTGGAGATCGCCTCTATCCTCGCGCGCAAGCACCGCGGAAGCATCATCTCTACCCAGCGGCGTGACGGCGGACAGGCCCTTCGGGTCACGCTGCCCCTTATTTCCGAGAGCCCATCGCAGGAGCTTTCCAGCTTTATGATCGACTGGTACGGCGGCATGGATATGGTCTCGGTCGAACTTTCGGGCGTCATGCCGCCCGAGGCCTACGTAAAACGGTAATATATCGTCCTTTACTCGCATATCATCCCCTGCGAGGGGGTGAGCATATGGATCAGGGCTGCGGCAGCACCGAAAAAGCCGTGCGCAATCTTGACCGGCAGATACTTGCCGTTCTGTTCACCATGCTGGGCAGCGCTATCGTCATAATCACTCTTCAGGGCACCAAGGACCGGCTGCTCGACGTCATTCCCGGGAAGGATTATTCCTATCTTGAACGCCTGCCCCGGATAAGCGGGCTTATATTCCTGCTGACGGCTGTATTTTATTTCTGTGATTCCTGCGACCAATGCCGAAAGACGCCCGGACAGCGCAGCCTGAATGTCCTTCTGGCCGCCAATTTTCTCGCAATGGTCGCCGCCGTCGTCAAGCTGGAGCTGATATATACGCGCCCGCGCGGCGAATCGGCCCGGCAGCAGGCAGCTCAGTCGACCGAGCTGGGCGACGAATGATCCCCTTCCCCGCCGTCCAGCCCGAGGGCTTTTTCTATCCGTCTCAGGCGCGCCTCTATCGCCGCCTGATCCCCCGAGGACGCCAGACTTTCGAGAAGCTGTTTCTGTGTGGCGTCGGTTATCATTATCTGGGCGATGAGCATGAGAAAGTTGCCGAGCGAGTTTTCCTGGTCGGCGTCAAGATCACCCAGCAGCGCAAAGCCCAGCACCGTCCCGATGGCCGTCATAAGCTCGGAAGGCATGTCGAAGAAAAACGACGCCAAAGACAAATAACATCCCCCTGAAGGCAATATATGCCTTTCCGGCGGCATTCGTCCCAAACAGGAGGTTTATTTTAATAAATGAAGTCTTATTTCAAAAAAATATCGGCTGTTCTGATGCTCTGTGCCCTGCTCCTATCGCTCTGCACCACAGCGTCGGCCCAGACCGATCTTGTCTTTTTATGTATCAACGATTCCTTTGTCAGAAGCATGACCTCTTCGAACATGCCGATAAAGGTCAACAACAGCATGTATATATCCTACCGCTATCTGGCCCGCATACGGTCGATAAAGTATTTCTATAACGAGGATATCCACACGCTGAAAATATATAACTCTTCAAGCTCGCTGATATTCGATATAGACAACGCCATCACCTATGATCAGGACGGCAAGATATATTCATATCAGACCGAGCGCCGCGGCAGCACCCTTTATGTCCCAATAGAGTTCATATGCCGCATGTTCAATGTCTATTATTCGCAGACCAACACCAGCATGGGCCAGGTCATCCGTATAAGCAGCATGATGTCGCAGTACAGCGACAGCGAGCTCATATCGGTCAACCGCGACGTCATGCAGGAGATATACACAAAATACTATTCGTCGGCCGATACGGTCGATCCCATCCCCGATCCCGGCATCAAAGACCAGAATACCACGCCGTCGGAGCCGGACGACGAGCCGGAGCCCGACGAGACCTCTGTCCGAAAGACGATCTATCCCGCGTTTGTCGGAAGCCTCGGCGGCAGCGTATCGGATATACTCGACCACCTGTCTGCCTTCGGCGTGAACGCCACATTCTTCATCTCATCCGACGATCTCAGCCAGAACGGCGACCTGCTGCGCCGCATCGTCGGCGAGGGACATTCCATCGGCGCTTATGTCTCGGCCGCCGATCCCGTTGCCGAGGCCGAAGCCATCAACTCTGCCTTCTCTTCACTCGCCATGCGCCGCAGCCGCCTTGTCCTTATAAAAGAGGGCAGCCAGAGCCTTTCAGAACAGCAGCGGGCGGCCCTTTCGGACGCCGGGTACCGCATATGGGACGCCTCGGTCGACCCCGGCAGCGCCGAACGCAATTCCTACTCGATATCGCTCAATGCCGAAGCCCTGCTCGATAAAGCCCCGCGCGTCTCTGTCCTACGGCTTTATATCAACGATAATTCCCCCGGTGCTGTTTCGTCTATCCTTTCGGCCATGCGGCAAAAAAACTGGTATATACGCCGGATAGAGGATTGGACAGAACCTTTAAATGTGATAAAATATTATAAATAGGCCGTGTAACAGGCATCTATAAAAGGAGATATAAAAATGAGCAACGTCAAAAAAGCTGTCATAAAGCTTCAGGACGGCGGTTCCATCGGGCTGGAGCTCTATCCCGATATCGCCCCGATCTCGACCGAAAACTTCCTCAAGCTGGCCCGCGAAGGCTTCTATAACGGAGTTACCTTTCACCGCGTAGTCCCCGGCTTTGTCATTCAGGGCGGCGACCCCACCGGCACCGGTATGGGCGGACCGGGCTATACCATCAAGGGCGAGTTTGCCGCAAACGGCGTGAAAAATGACCTCAAGCACACCCGCGGCGTCATTTCGATGGCCCGTTCGATGGATCCCAACTCGGCAGGCAGCCAGTTCTTCATCATGGTAGACGACGCCCCTCATCTCGACGGCCAGTATGCCGCCTTCGGCCGCGTCACCTCTGGCATGGAATGTGTCGACAAGATCGTCGAGGACAG
>CAKUAK010000093.1 GCA_934636325.1 uncultured Eubacteriales bacterium | reverse complement strand
CTTCGATAATCATAACACCTGCAAAAATAATAAGTGCCATTGGAAGTAATCTCACTAATATCCATATTCCAGTCCATATTTCCATTGTAATATAACTCACTATCATTCCTCCATAAATTCCGATTTGCAGGTCTGTTCGGCTCCATATTATCATATGGCCGGATAAACTACAAGAACAGCCACAGCAGTGCAAGCTGCTGTGGCTGTTCGCTGCCTTACGAACACCGCCCATTCGGCCGCGGGGCCTTTTGCTGCCTAAAAACCGCGCCGCCGGGCTCGGGGCGTCTTAAGCTAATCTTAAAGACACCTTAGATTTTTTACCGTTGACTTTTCCTTTTGGCCGTGATATAACTGTATTAGTTCAATTAGTACAGTTGAGCAGCACACTTGATACAGTAGCTCCTTATGAGGACGACAAACAGGAGGTGGCATTTTTTGATCGGCCTGAATTACCGCGATTCGCGTCCCATATACGAACAGATCAAGGATAACTATAAACGCCTTATCCTTTCGGGCGGGATCGCCGCCGGCGACAAGCTGCCGTCAGTAAGAGAGCTGGCTTCGCAGCTGGCTATCAACCCCAATACCATCCAGCGCGCCTACCGCGAGCTGGAGAGCGAGGGCTTTATCTACACAGTGCCGGGAAAGGGTTCTTTCGCCGGCGAGATCAAGAGCGTCGATCCGGCAGAGGTCGACCGGCTTTTGTCTGATTTTGACAAGCTCATATCCAAGCTGATACTCCTCGGTGTAAAGCGAGAGACCCTCTGCGCCAGAATAATGGATAGAGAGGAGAAACGAAATGATAGAAATTAAAGACCTGGTCAAGACCTTTGACGGCTTCCGCGCCCTCGACGGACTTAACCTCAACGTCCCTGAGGGCGGCATATACGGCCTCGTCGGACCCAATGGCTCGGGCAAGTCGACGGTCATCCGCCATATGACCGGCATTTACCGCCCCGACTCGGGTTCTGTTCTGGTCGACGGCCAGCCGGTATATGAAAATATCGGCGTCAAGCGCCGCATCGCCTATATCTCGGATGATATATACGCCTTTCTTTCGGCCAATCTCTGCGACATGCGCGATTTTTACCGCGGCATATATCCTCAGTTCGACCTCAAGCGCTTCGACGCCCTGCGCGAGGCCTTCCCCATCGACGAAAAGAAGGCCATCCGCCATCTTTCAAAGGGCATGCAGAAGCAGGCCGCCTTCTGGCTGGCCATGTGCTGCCGCCCCGATTACCTGATACTCGACGAGCCGGTCGACGGCCTCGATCCCGTCATGCGCCGCCGGGTCTGGAGCATCGTCATGAGCGACGTCACAGAGCACGGCACGACCGTCCTCGTTTCCTCCCACAACCTACGCGAGCTTGAGGATGTCTGCGACCATGTCGGAATAATCGACCACGGCAAGGTCCTGATCGAGCGCTCGCTTTCCGAGCTCCAGGATAATATCGTCAAGCTCCAGGTCGTGTTCAACGGCGATACCCCCGACCTTTCGGGTCTTGATATACTCCACAGCAGCTCCGCCGGAAGGGTGCAGACCCTTATCATCCGCGGCAGCCAGCAGACGGTCAGCGAGCGTGTCGGCCTTATGCAGCCCCTCTTCTTCGACCTTCTGCCCCTCACCCTTGAAGAGATCTTTATTTATGAATTAGGAGGTGCCGACTATGAGCTTAAAGACATCGTTCTTTGATCCCGTGATCGCCAAAAAGGGCGTCATGCGCACCCTTCCCCTCTGGCTGACCCATTTTGTCATATGGATCTTCGCCATGCCTCTGCTGATGAACAGCCTGGCCCAGTATAACGACGAAGTCGAGTTCATCGGCCGTTATATCCTCCAGACTATGCACATCGGCGGCACTCTCATGGCCTTCGGCTTCTGCGCCGTCATAACGGCCGTCCTCTGGAACTATCTTTATTCGGCAAAGAGCATCGGATTTTACCATGCCCTGCCGGTCAGGCGCTCGACCCTCTTTACGACCAATACGATCGTCACCCTTTCCGTCCTGCTTATTCCGGCGGCTCTGGTCGGCCTTATGACCCAAATCGTGCTTCAGGCCAACGGTCTCAGCGGTTCCTTCCCATATATCCTCAAATGGATGTGGGCATATGTCGAGCTCTGCGTTTTTTTCACCGGTCTTTCCCAGATCTGTGCCCATATGACCGGCCATGTCTCGGGCGGCCCGATCCTTTACGGCATATTTAACTTCGCGGCGATCGCCCTTGAGTACACCGTAAGATATATCGTATCCCTCTTTGTCTACGGCAAGAACGTCATGGGTGAGCCTGTCACACGCATACTCTCGCCGGTATTCAATATCTATTATTCGGGCGATATCCTGCGCGACGGCCCGGATGGGGCATTTTACTTCTCCAACAAGGGCTATCTTCTGGCCCTTCTGACAGCCGGCATCATCCTGACCGTTCTGGCCTTTCTGCTTTATCGCATACGCCGCAGCGAATCGGCCGGTGAGTTCATCGCCATCCCCGCCCTGCGCCCTGTATTCAAATACGGTATGGCGATCGGTTCGGCCTTTGTCCTCGGCGTGATATTCTATTTCATGTCCTATCAGATCCGCGATGTCGCGCGTCCCAGCATAATCTGGTTCACGGCCTGCATGGCTGTGGGCGGCGCCGTCGGCTATTTCACAGCCGAAATGATGCTGAGGAAAAGCATGCGTGTCCTCAAAAAGCGCTCGGCCCTCGGTTTTGTCCCGGCCCTTGCCCTCATTATTATCTTCGGCGGCGCCATCGGCCTCGATCTCTTCGGCGTTGAGGCCTATATCCCCGGCAAGGATGAGATAAGCTCCCTTACCCTGCGCTCGTCGGCCAGCGATTTCAGTGCCGTCATTTTCCCGGATGACCCTATCACCGGCTTTGCCCTCGATCTGCATCATGCCATAATATCCAACAAGGAACAGGATCTCGACCTTGCCGAGGTCGAGATCAACGATAGCGAATCCTATTGCACTTTCGATTACATCAACTTTGAATATACCCTCAAAAACGGGAAAACGGTATTTCGTTCTTACCGCGTCCCGGTCGCCATGTATTCGGGAGAGGACTTTGACCAGCGAACAGAGCTTTCAGGCTACAACGATATGCTGAGCATAATCTATTCCGATCCCGCGGTCATCATGCGCGGATATCCCGTGCTGTGGGAAAAGGCCGATGAATACACCCTCGGCGAGGTGTATCTCTATACCCAGGATTCGAATGAAAACCTCAACCTTGATCCCTCTGTTTACGGCATACTGTGCGACGCTCTCCGCGCCGATCTGATTGACGGCACGGTATCCACCAGCATAACCTCCTCTGACGGCATGCCGGGCTGGATATCCCTTGATATGACCTTCTGGACACCCAACGAGGACGGCGGCCGCGACTATCGCTATGTCAATTTCTTCGCCACTTCTGATTCGGTCAATACATGGCCTATCATCACCGACAGGGCCAACTATGTCGAATATATCGAGCCCGGCTCGGCCGACACAATAGCCATCAACTGATACCGCC
Organism: uncultured Eubacteriales bacterium; assembly: GCA_934636325.1. Taxonomy (GTDB): domain Bacteria; phylum Bacillota; class Clostridia; order Oscillospirales; family Butyricicoccaceae; genus RGIG1902. The sequence goes on along the minus strand of CAKUAK010000093.1, from coordinate 53 downwards.
AAAACCATTCTCTGATATACTGCAGCGCCGAGGGGCGTCTCCAATCGGGAGAC
>CAKUAK010000092.1 GCA_934636325.1 uncultured Eubacteriales bacterium | reverse complement strand
AGCCCCGGCTGTGCCGGGGCTTTTGCTGATATGATCTACGCAGGCTCGCTTTGATTATTTGTTGTCGCTGTCATAGCGATGGGGGACCGGCTGATCGCAGAACTGACGCAGAACATCCATCGGCTCGTTATACGCCTCGTGATGTATCTCGCGGTCGCTTTCAAGGAAGCCGAGGGCGACGGCCACATAGCTTGCCGTGCCGTAGGGCAGACCCTTTTCGTCAAGATCATAGCCGGGGTTATGTCCGCCGACCGTCATGCCCTCTTCCTCGTTGCCGATGCCGATACGCATCATGACGCCGGGATAATATTTGCAGAGGACAGAGAAGCTCTCGGAGCCCATGTTGAGGTCCTTATGCTGTATTGCATCGGGGCCCATGGCCTTGATGATGGCCTCTGTGCCGATGGCCGACAGATCGTCATTGTTGATGACCGGCAGGATGGGGCCGACCATCTTGTCGAAGGAGACCTGGCAGTCGAAAAGCGCGGCCTGGGTCTCGACGATCTGACGCAGCTTCTGCTTGAAGAGATTTCCGGCAGCGGCGTCATAGAAACGGCATGTACCGGCAAAGCTGAGGGTCTGAGGAATGACATTTCCGACCTCACCTGCCTTGACCATACCCATCGAGTTGGTCAGGATGACCGTCGGATCGACATAATTCATGCGGATGCTCTTGATGCACTCATAGATCGAAACGAAGCAGTCGATGGGGTTGTTGGACTTATCAGGACGCGAGCCGTGGCCGCCCTTGCCCGTAAGGGTGATCTCATAGGAGAATGCGCCGGCATGGGCGGGTCCGGCCTGGCAGGCGACATGACCGGCCGTAAGGGCCGTATCTGTGTGCTCCGCAAAGGCGGCGTCAATGTGGATGTTGTTCTCCTGGATGTACTTCATGACATAATAGATGTTGTTCGTGCCCTCTTCGCCCCTCTCAAAGAGCAGGTATACGCGGCCCTTGATGGCGTCGCGGTTCTTGGAGAGTATCTTCGCGGCCGAAAGAAGCATGGCCGTGTGTCCGTCATGGCCGCACATATGGGCAACACCGGGAACATGGCTGACGCAGACCTTGGGCTTCTTGGCATTATCGGGCAGCTCCTGGATGGGCAGGGCGTCGCAGTCGGCGCGCAGCAGGACCGTCTTGCCGCTCTGGGGGCCGTCGATGCAGGCCAGAACGCCGCCGTCGGGGATGTTGACATAGCTGACGCCGGCCTTATCAAGCTCTTCGCAGATCAGCTTGACGGTGTTGAACTCGCGGCCGGAAAGCTCGGGGTTCTCGTGCAGATGACGCCTGATGGCCGTCGTGTAATCGGACAGAGCCAGACTTTCTTTAAGAATATCCATTTTTTCTTCACCTTTCCTGAGATCAATATAAATGCACAGCATGCCGGGGCGCGTCAGGCGTCCCGGCATGCATTGTCATCAGATAACGTCAAAATCCACATTCCTGAAGGAAAGCAGAGTATCGGCCATATCGCGGCCGTAGCGCTCGGCAAAGCGTTCGAGGACCGACGCCGAAATGCGTCTGCCTTCGCTTTCGAAGATAGCCTCGACGATCTGCGAGAAGGTCTTATAGGAATGACCGCAGTGATAGTCGAAGCCCTTGAGGTTCTTGGGGTCGCGCTTGAACTCCTGCCCCTCCTTGAAATCGGCGCCCCGCATGATCTGGATGCAGTATTCGTGGTCATGCATGCTCTGGGGGACTTCAAAGGTCAGATAGGGGTTGAAGCCGCGGGCTATCGCCTTGTCAAGGTGTGTGCAGTAGCATACTCCGGCCTCCTGCATGCCGAGATCCTTGAACTCGACGGCCCAGGGACAGCGTGTGACCTTATACTCGAAATCGGGGGACAGCGTGACAGGGGTCGACTGGTTGCTCTCTCCGGCGTCGATGGTCGTCTTGGTGTTGACCCACTCGCCGTACTCCTTGTATGTAGTGAAATTAAGGGGCTTGCCGTCGCGGATAGCCCGCTGTGCCATGCGCGAACCGCGCTGTTCGGCATAGCGCTGTGTAGCCATTACGAAAGCCGCCTTGCCCCTCTCGCCAAAGGCGCGTGTAAGCTCGTCATAAAATGCCGCCGCGATAAAGGCGTGGTGTCGCTCGGTAAACTCTTTCATGATTTCCCTCCATAAAATATATTTGATTTAAGGCCTGTCTCTTTTTATTTTCCGCTCTTCTTTTTCAGCGGGCGCTTGTTGCCCTTTTCATCCATGATATATGTGTTGTCCAGCGCGGCGCGCAGATTCTCGCGCACAGCCGCCCGGTATTCGCCGCGCAGGACCTCGCGCTCGGCCGCTTCCTCCTCGCTCAGGCCCTCTTCCCTGGCCTTGCGCGCCAGATGGTTTATCCTGTCTATCTTATGCTGTTCCAAAGCTCTCGCCTCCGTAAAAAGTATATCTCATAACGCCGCCTTTGGCAACGCCGGGCGTCAGTCGGCCCTGACCCTTACAATGCGGCTGCTGCCCTTTCCGGCGCAGACCTCAAGGCCCGGGATGCTCTGGACAAACTTGGCAAAGGTGCTGTAACCGTGGTCCTTGACCCTGAAATCCTTAAAGCTGTTGTGTATCCAGTGACCCAGCGAGGCCATTTCCATGCCCTGTTTTCCGGCCGCCGCCACCTTTTTCCGCGCGAACTCTTCGATCTCTCGGCTGCGTCCGCCGCTGTTTTTAAGGCTGACGGCAAGGCCGCCCCTCTGTTCCGAGACCTCGAAGCGTTCCATCTCTCCGACAAAGCGCGAAAGGCTGCTGTAGCCGTATGTCCTGACGTCGAAATCGGAATACTTTTTAAGCAGGCGATTGCCGATCTCGGCAAGATCGGTCGTCCGGCCGCGGCCGTCGTTCTCGATGATTATGGCCGCTATGTCATTTTCTATAACAGCCCTGGTCACCGGCGTCGAATCGAGGCCCCGATCGTCGTCGGTGATTATCTCTACCGATGTTGTTTCATCATCGTCATCCTGTTCGAGCAGCAGCTCGAGGTTGGTAAAGACCGTGCAGGCGGCGCGGAAAGAGCGGGGAGTCTTGTTCTCTCCCATTCCGATGACCTCTTTGCCGGCCTCGCGCAGGCGTCCGGCCAGCCGGGTGAAATCGCCGTCGCTGGAAACTATGCAGAAGCCGTCGACATTGTTCCCGTAAAGTATATCCATTGCGTCGATGATAAGGGCCGAATCGGTGGCGTTTTTGCCCACCGTATTGCGGAACTGCTGCACCGGAGATATCGAATATTCCAAAAGCACGTTTTTCCATTTCGACGTCTGGCTGTTGGTCCAGTCGCCGTATATGCGTTTATATGTTATGACCCCGTATTTTGTCGCCTCGCCGATTATATCCTTGATATATTTGGCCGAGATATTATCGGAATCTATAAGGATAGCTATCTTTCTGTCCTCCACGGCTGCCCTCCTGTTTTTTTACTTTTGCGCGGCAGAGCGCCGCCGTAAATATTTTATCACATCGCGCGTCAATAAAAAAGACGGCTTTCTATTCCCGAAGCATATTTTCGCGCCGCTGCCAGTCGGGCAGAACGCTTTCGATGAGACGGTAAAAATCCCTTCCGTGGTTTTTGTGCACGATATGCGAAAGCTCGTGGACGACGACATAATCTATCGCCTCACGGGGATAGCGCATAAGGCGGTATGAAAAGCACAGCCGGTTTTTTCCGCTGCAGCTGCCGAAGCGGTGCTCGGCCATCGTGACCCTTATCCCCGCGGGTTCGAGCCCCATCAGGCGGCCGTAATATTCGACCCTGCCCGGTATATACTCTATGGCCTCGTCGGCCATCCTCGCCTTCTCTTCTTCTGTCAGGGGCGGGAACCGCTCTTCATGGGCCTTGACCCGCTTCAGATGGGTCTCGATGAATCCGGCATTTTTCATTACAAAGGCGTCGATGTCTCTTTTCGGCATCCTTTGGGGTGCGAGCACCCTCACCCTGCCGTCCGATTCTATCTTAAGGCAGACCGTCTTTCGCCTGCTTCGTGTCAGCTCGTATTCGACCATGCGTCTCACCTCGCCTCTATTATACACGATTTTACTTCTTCGTTACATTACAACGGTATAATTATTTACATTTTTGCCCTATACTTTGAACCAGAGAACAGAGATCGACCACCACAGCAAATGAGACATTCTCCTGATAATGACAGATGGCACCGAGAGGCAGCATCTCATCATTTTTTCTCCCTTTTCTTCCGGGGCCGGGCGCGGCCTCGGTTTTTTATTGACACCGAAAAAATAATTTGATAAGCTGTGGTTAGTTCAAGCTAACCACTATAAAAGGAGGTCTATCCAATGCTTTTCGACTCTATGCTTCCCGGCACAAAGACACGCACGTCGGTCAAAATATCCGACGATGTCACCCTTCCGGTCTGGCTTATAAAAGGGGCGAAGGAGGGCCGCAGGCTTACCGTCACCGCCGGTGTCCACGGCTGTGAATATATCGGTGTCGAAGCCGTCCGCCGTTTTTACGACCATCTCGATCCGGCCTCTGTGTGCGGAAACATACTGCTCATCCCCGTTGCCAATCCCGGCGGCTTTTACGGCTGTGTAAAACAGCTGGTACCCTCGGCGGGACGCAACCTCAACCGTGTATTTCCCGGCGAGGCCGACGGCGACGACGCCGGGCGCATCGCCTACTTTATCGAAACAGAGGTCTATCCCGGGACCGACCTGCTTATCGACATGCACAGCGGCGATATCCATGAAGAGCTTACCCCCCTGCTCTTTTATCCCGTCGCCGCCGGCAAAAGGGTGCGTGAGCTGACCCTTGACGCCGCGCTGCATATGCCGATACCCTATCGCGTGCCGTCGACGGCCAAAAACGGCCTTTACAGCTGGGGCACACAGAAGGGCATCCCCGGCATGATAATCGAGATCGGATGCCGCGGAGAGCGCCGTGACGAACAGATCGCCCTTGCCGAAAGCTGCCTTACCTCGGCGGCGGCCTATCTTGGGATATGCGGCGGTACGCCCATGATATACCCCCAGCGCGAATGCCTCGAGCCCTCCTATATCACCGCGGGGCACGACGGCTTCTGGTATCCCCGGGTCCACGCGGGCCAGTTTTTCACCTCGGGCCAGCTTCTTGGACAGCTGACCGACATAGAGGGCCGGATCCTTGAAGAGATACGCGCCCCCTATGACGGCGTCGTCATGTATAACGCCAGCGTCCTCGGCGTATGCCGAGGCGGCGATCTTTTCGCCATTGGACACCTTGAATAATGTCATCAATAT
>CAKUAK010000091.1 GCA_934636325.1 uncultured Eubacteriales bacterium | reverse complement strand
ACAAAAGCCCGCGGTCATATGACCGCGGGCTTTTGTTCTCAAATTACGCAAAAATAAGCTGAACGAGCAGCATGTACACCGCCGTGCCTCCGGCGATCGACAGCAGCACATTCTTCTTCCGGAGGTGCAGCCCGGCAACGACGGCCGACGCGATCAGCTCTGGCGCGCCGTGGTTTCCCGAAAGCCAGCCGACACCCTTGAAGCAATAGACGACCAGCAGACCCATCGAGGCGGCCGGCAGCACCTTACCGAGGTATATCACCACCCCCGGCGGTTCTTTGCCCTGTGGGAAGAGCCAGAAGGGCAGCCAGCGGGTTATCTGTGTCCCGGCGGCCACGGCGAATATGAATATAAGCATCTGTATCGGCGTAATGCTCATGACACTTTCCTCCTTCCGGCCAGCAGCGCGGCGACGATCATTATCATTGCCGGTATGACCATATTCTGTGCGCCGAATACGGCAAGGCTCAGCGCCGCGCAGACAAGGCCGATGACCCCGGCCGGGCGGTTCTCGGGGCGTTTCCACTGTTCAAGAAAGAGAACGATGAAGAGGGCGGTAAGGGCGAAATCCATGCCGGTGGTGTCGAAGGTCAGCATATTGCCCACAAGACCGCCGATGGCCGTCGCGCCGACCCAATAGATATAATCAAGAAGGGTTATCCAGAAATAAAAGCCGCGGCGCTCGACACCCTCGGGCGGCTCTAATGTAGAGACGATCGAGAAGGTCTCGTCGGTCAGCATGGATATGAGCACCGGCCGCGCGCCGCCCATGCCGCTGTACCGCGAAAGCATCGAGAGGCCGTAAAACATATGCCTTGCATTGACCATTATGGCCAGCAGGAAGGCCTGCACCGGATCAAAGCCCGAGGACAGCAGGCCGATGGCGACATACTGCATGCTGCCGCCGAAGCCGATGGCGCTCATAAGGGTCGACCAAAGCGGGCCATAGCCGTTGGCCGCCATGAGAATACCGTAAGCCATGCCGAGGCACATATAGCCTGTGAATACCGGCAGGGTCGCCGGGAATGCCGCCCGGAGGGCGGAGGTCTTTTTTGTCACGTTATCCGCATCCTAAAGGTTTACTAAAAAGCGGCCATGCCGCTTCTTTTAGAATAATAAACTTCCGGGACGCTTTTCGCAAGAGAAAGCGTCCCGGAAAAATAATTTTTTCTGTTTTCCTTTATATGTCGTCGGGAACAAGGCGCAGCTTTTTGGCCGCCGTCTTGGCCTCGCTTCGGCGGCTGACCCCCAGCTTATCGAGTATATGGCTGACATGGGTCTTGACCGTCGTCACCTTTATGTCCATTATACGCCCTATCTCGGCATTGCTGCGGTCGGCGCACATAAGGCGCAGCACCTGCATCTCGGCCGCCGTCAACTCGTTGTCGAGGGGCAGCCGCGGCTGAAGATACCTCGGATAAAAGGCGGCCTGGGCCCTGACGTCGCTCACAAGACGCCTTCGCCATTTCTCGTCGCCCTCCCATTTAAGCTCTTCAAGAAGGGGCAGCACGGCCGCGCCGAAGGCGCTTATCGTCCGTATGAACTTAAAGCCCGACGCCGTGTCCATGGCCCGGGTCAGGCATCCCCTCCACGATCCGTCCTTCATGCGGTAAAAGGCGATGGCCGCCAGGGTTTCAAGCGTTATGCCGTCGATATACCGGGCGCACACATTGTAATAGGGCCGCAGAGGAGAGAGGATCATAAGGGCATCCTCCGGCCTTCCGTCGGCCAGCTCGACCAGCGCCTGGGTCATATACTGATAGCGCTTCATGACATTGAGGTGGACAGGGTCCCGCGGCGCCTTTTCGCGGTACCAGCCACCGGCGGCGTCGATATCGCCGCGGTAAAGGTCTATCCTGCACAGCATAGCGTCCATATTCGACATGAAGCGGTCGAGCCCATTCTCGCCGAACCGCGTCCGCAGATTCTCTATCGTCCTTTTGGCGTCGTCGGCGCGTCCCGCGGCCAACTGGCTTCTGGCCAGCAGCCCACAGGCGGCAAACTCCATATCGGGCGTGCCGCCCCGCTGTATCTCGCCTATTATGGGCAGCAGGGCAAGCATCCTTGCCGAGACATCCTCGCCCTTTTCAAACTTGCTCTCGGCAATGGCGCATCCGCCCAGACCGACTCCGTCGCGGCCCAGCACGGCCTCGACCGGCGTTTTTATCGTCTTATAAAGGATATCGTCCATCTTGCTCCAGGGCGAAAAATCCTTTCCTCCGTTCATGACGCTGGGCAGTGTGCTCGTCACCGAGAAGGGGGGCAGCGCCACCTCCTTGCCGCACATCATGCGGAATACCGCCGGGATGGTCTCGGTCAGGCCCTCTACCCCGCGCTGGGGCAGCGATATGTCGAGCCACGCAAGGCGGCTTTTTGCCTCTTTCCCGGCGGCGTCATGGCGGGTACACCGCTTCTCGAAGCTCTTGAGCTCGTTATACCAGCGCTCAGAGCCCTCGTAATCCATCGCCAGGGCGCAGAGCATGCTCATACCCTGCATAAGGGAAGGCGAGGCCTTTATCTCGGCCTCGGGCAGACTGCGATAGTATTTCTCCATCTCGCTGTAATGCCCCATGCCGGGATGCAGCTTGGCATTGCGTATGAGCAGCTCTGACACCTTGGAATGATCCCCCGCCCGCGTATAGCACTCAAGGGCGTGGGGATAGTCCTCTTTCAGTTCGTAATATATCCCGCCGCGTCCCAATATAGCACGGCGTTTGTCCTCCGGATATTCACGCTCCATCTCCCAAAGCAGAAAATCGCGGAACTGCGGCCAGAACCTCAGGCGGCGCATCCCATCATATCGCAGCATGGTCGTGTTGCGCCGCAGCCACTCGAGCAGCTCACCCGCGTGGGGATCACCGGTGGCCATTCGGGCCATTTCAAGATCGAAGCTGTCGAATGAGGCAAGCTCGAGCAAAAAGCGCCTCACCGGAAGCTCGAACCTGCGGTAGATGGCCGTCTCGAAGTAAAGAAAGACCTGGCGGAAGGCCCGCGCCACAAGATCGGGGTCAAAGGGGCTGCCCCCGGCCATGCACTTTACCGTCACGGCGACGCCCAGCGGATAACCGATAGACTCTTTAAGTATCCCGGCCAGGTCGGTATCGCTGACCGGTACGACGCACAGCTTGAAGAGGCGGGCTATATCGCCCCTGTCGAAAAGCATATCGTCGGGCTCTATCACATCCATAAGGCCGGTATACTGGAAGGCCGTCAGCTCGGGCGGCACCTCGCCGCGGGAGAGCAGAAGAAAGTGCCTGCCCGCCCCACCGCGTATCAGCCCGCAGAGAGCCGTCAGCTGCTGCTCGGTCTGGATATTCTGCATGTCGTCGATGACGAGGATATCCCATTCCCCGCAGGACGTCGGAAGCGAAAAATCCGGATCGGCCGCGCTTAAAAATAACGTCCTTCTGTTGGAGGTCAGCGCCCTGGCCAGCATCGTCTTTCCGAAACCGCAGGGCGCGCTTACAAAAAGGACCCGCCCGTTTTCAAGAACATCGCTGAACCGGCGTGCTATGCTGTCCTTTACGACGATATTCTCGGCCATGGCTATCCCCCTTCCGCCGCTCGAAAAACCTCGTTTTTCCGATATTTTCTGCAATATAAACTTTAACAGCTTTTGCACCGGCTGTAAATCGTTCCAAAGTATGAGACCGCATGTGAAAAATCCCGAATATGGCAGATATCATACCGCCAAGGTAACATTTCGGGATAAAACAAAAGCCCCCACAGAAGATCTGTGAGGGCAATATGGTGATCCATCGGAGATTCGAACTCCGGACACCCTGCTTAAAAGGCAGGTGCTCTGCCTGCTGAGCTAATGGATCATATGGCTGGGGTAGCAGGATTTGAACCTGCGAATGCCAGAGTCAAAGTCTGGTGCCTTACCGCTTGGCTATACCCCATTGCAAAATAAAACCGCCGTCAGGCCGTTTATGAGATATCAGCGCATCAAGCGGAGAAGAAATAAAAAATGGGGTGGATAAACGGATTCGAACCGTCGGCCTCCAGAGCCACAATCTGGCGCTCTAACCAACTGAGCTATATCCACCACATGAATGGCGTGCCTGGAGGGACTCGAACCCCCAACCTACTGCTTAGAAGGCAGTTGCTCTATCCTGCTGAGCTACAGGCACACATGATTAAATTGTACCGCCCGGTAAGGGACAGCCAAAACAAACACGCGCAAAGCCTGTCCGCCGGTATTCCCGGCAAATCCTTATCAGACCTGAGGTAAAGCGTTATCGAACCACCAGAGCACATATGCCGATATGGGGTCAGCCTGTTTAAACAAGCTGGAGCGGGTGATGGGAATCGAACCCACGTGTTCAGCTTGGAAGGCTGACATTCTACCATTGAACTACACCCGCATATATCAGCTTTACAATTTTACCATGGGCTTTTGATATTGTCAAGTGGAAAAACATACGCGTCCCCACAAAATCGCGTATTTGTGGGGACGCTGCTGCTTTCGTTGATATTGCGGGGCTCACGCCGCAGTATATCAGCGTCCCTCCATGACGATCTGCCGGCCGTCGGAGGTGACGGAGATGGCAGAGAGCGGCGCCTTATAGCTTTCTATTATCATGGTCGCGGCCTTATCCTCGACCTCTTTTTCGATCAGCCTGCGCAGGTTCCTTGCGCCGAACCTGACCGAGAAGGACTTGTGGGTCAGATAATCGACCGTCTTGTCGTCCCAGCTGAACTCTATGCCGCTTCTGGCAAGGCTCTTTTTAAGGTCGGACAGCATGATGGCGCATATGTCGCGGAAGTTATCCTCGCTCAAATGATTGAAGGGTATGACCTCGTCGATGCGGTTCAAGAACTCGGGCCGCATGATCTCCGAAAGGGCGTTCATGGCTTTTTCCCTGCCCTGCTGGGTGACGCTCCGGCCGAAGCCGACCGTGCCCGCGCTGCGGTCGCTGCCGGCGTAGGAGGTCATTAGGATGACGGTATTCTCGAAGGACACCTTGCGCCCCTGGGCGTCGGTGACACGGCCGTCGTCAAGGATCTGAAGGAGGATATTGAGGACGTCGGGGTGGGCCTTTTCTATCTCGTCGAAGAGGATGACCGAATAGGGCCTGCGGCGTATCTTTTCGGTCAGCTGTCCGGCCTCGTCATAGCCGACATATCCCGGCGGCGCGCCGATCAGCTTGGATACCGAATGCTTCTCCATATATTCGCTCATGTCGAGGCGAATAAGGGCGTCCTCGGTGGCGAAAAGATCGGCGGCAAGGCATTTTACAAGCTCGGTCTTGCCGACGCCGGTGGGGCCGACAAAGATGAAGGATACCGGCTTGAGCTTCTGGGACACCCCGGCCCTCCTGCGGCGTATGGCGGCGGCGACGGCCTCGCTGGCCTCGTCCTGGCCGATGACACGCTTTTTAAGGCGGCTCTCCAGCTTCATAAGACGCTCGAAGTCCTGTTCCCTGACCTTGCTGGCCGGTATGCCGGTCCAGAGCTCGATGACCCGGGAAAGATCGTCGACCGAAAGGGCCGGCGCGGCCTCGGCCTCGATGGCGGCCAGCTGCTGCTCTATCTGCATGACCCGGCTCTTGAGCTCGGCGATGCGGGCAAAGACCTCTTCTCCCGGCTCTTCGCCGTCGGAGGTCAGGCTCTCGAGCTCTTCCTTTTTCTGTTCGAGCTCCTCCGTCAGCTCGCCCCTGCGGTTGATCGACGCGCTGCGCAGATTGAGATCCGAACAGGCCTCGTCGAGAAGGTCGATGGCCTTGTCGGGCATAAAGCGGTCGTTTATATATCTGTCGGCCAGATAGACGGCCTGGCGGATGACCTCGTCGGGCACGGTGACGCCGTGAAAGCTCTCGTAATAGCCCTTGACGCCCTTGAGTATCTCGAAGGTCTCGTCGGTCGAGGGCTCGTTTATCGTGACCGGCTGGAAGCGGCGCTCCAGCGCGGCATCCTTTTCGATGTGCTGGCGGTATTCCTTGAAGGTCGTCGCGCCGATGACCTGTATCTCGCCGCGGGACAGCGCCGGCTTTAAGATATTGGCGGCGTTCATAGAGCCCTCGGCATCTCCCGCGCCGACAAGGTTATGGACCTCGTCGATGACAAGGATGACATTCCCGAGGGTCTTGACTTCGTCGATCAGGTTCTTCATACGGCTCTCGAACTGGCCGCGGAACTGTGTCCCGGCGACCATGGCCGTCATATCGAGCAGCCAGACCTGCTTGCTTTTCAGCTTATAGGGGACGTCGCCGGCGGCGATGCGCTGGGCCAGGCCCTCGGCCACGGCCGTCTTGCCGACGCCCGGCTCGCCGATAAGGCAGGGATTGTTCTTCTGTCTGCGGTTGAGTATCTGGATGACCCTTTCGGTCTCGCTGTCGCGGCCGATGACCCGGTCGAGCTTGCCGTCCCGGGCGCGCTGGGTCAGATCTATGGCGTATTTCGAGAGGAACTTAGAGGGCTTGTTTTTGCCCTTCTTCTCCCCCTCCTGCTCCTTTTCACGGGGCATGCGGCGGCTGCCGAAGCTGAAAAGCGGGAAGGCCGGGGCGCGGGAGGATTCATCCTCGCCATCGTCGCCGCCGGGGGCTGTCTCTCCGCCGTCGGGCTGACTATCGGGGTCGACGGCCATATTGCCGAAGTTCTCCATAAGACCGCGCAGGGCCTCGCCGTCGCCCTCGGTCAGCTCGCGGGTCATGTTTTCAAGGTCGCTGTCGGTTATGCCGAAGCGCTCCATCATATCGGACACCGGCTTTATCCCAAGCTCTTTGGCGCACTTGAGGCAGAGGCCCTCGTTTTTCGTGACGCCGTTTTCTATTTTAGTGACAAATACCACGGCGAGATTTTTCTTGCATCTCGAACAAAGAGGTATGTTCATTTTGAAATCTCCTTAAGAAGTCTGACGCCCACCGACACATATGACGCCATAGCAGCGGATACCGCAATAAAGGCCGGGGCAAAGAGGGCGTATTCCGCCGTGCGCGGAAGATCGAGCAGCATCGACACCGTTATGGCGGCGTAAAAAAGCACGGTGGCCGTCTTGCCCCATATATTCGACGGGGGCATATCTTTTATATATCGCAGAAGCAGAACGCTTCCCAGTATCTGAAGGGTCTCCTTCACGACATAAAGTATGGCAATGACAAGGGGTATCATGTCCGAAAGGGACATGGCGGTCAGCACCGACATGACCATCAGCTTGTCGGCAAGGGGGTCGAGCACACGCCCAAGCACCGTTATCTGGCCGTATCTGCGCGCCAGGTATCCGTCAAGCACATCGGTCAGCCCGGCCAGCAGAAATATCCCCGTCGCCGCCGCGTAGGAATAGGGCATGCCCGAAAAGAAGACCAACAGAAAGGCGGGAACAAGGAAGAGACGGAAAAGCGACAATGTGTTTGGTATGTTCATATCGGTCTCCTTATCATGATATTATGATAGCACGCCTTTGTGTCGGTATTATGAACAGTTAACGGCAAAAATTATCTTTATGGCCTTAACGGCCGAAAAATCCCGCCAGCAGGCGGCCGGTAAAACTCTTGGCAAGCAGCACCGAGGATGTGATGCCCTCTGGCTCTGTGCTGCCGAACACGAATATGCCGGCGCAGAGGGCGACGACGATGACCGCCCCGCCCGCAAGGCCCAGCGCACCGCCGGCAAGGCGGTTGACGGCGCCTATTATCGGCCAGTCGGCGCTGCCTATGCGCACGGCGAAGGCCAGCACCGCCTTGATGGCGACGAATAATACAAAGAAGGTTATCACCGGCGCGGCCTTTTCGACCATCGCGCGGGTCAGCAGATCGGCCGGGGTCACGGTCTCGACCGGTGCAGCGCCCGAAAGAACGCCGCTGAAGGTGCCCGATATCCCCAGCTTATCGGCAATGGCCGAAAGCTGGTCGGTCAGCCCGGACAGCAGCACCTGCCCGGCAAGATCGGATGTGCCGGTCCCGGCCGGTATGCTCACGCCGAGTATCTCCGACAGGCCCATCGAACCGGCTGCCTTCTCGACGGCGCTTTTGGCAAAGGGCGTCATGAGCTTTACCGTCACGGGCATGACCGAGGTACTCAGCGCCGAGGCCCCCAGCCATGCGATAAGTGTCCCGAACATCCCGGAAAGCACACGGAATGCGCCGCGCCGCTTGCCCTGCCAATACATGAAGGCCAGCACGGCGGCAAAAATGATATCGAAAATATAAGGGTTCTTCATTCTTATTCTCCTGTCTCTTCAAAAGAAACCGTCTGGGCGTGGTCGCTGTAAACGGCGGCCACATTTCCCGTCTCGGTTATAAGGACGCCCCGCGCGCCGGAAAGTTCCGCCTGCTGCTCTTCTCCGCCTGCGATATCGGCCTTTACGACCCCCTCGGGCGTGATAAAGGCCACCGTATCGCCCGAAAGATCCATAAAGCGCACGGCCCCCGAGCAGTCGCGGCTGTATACCTCGCGGCAGCGGCCGTCGAACACATGGACCGAAGAGCTGTCGCCCTTTTCACCCTTGAGCGAGACGGCGCACATGCCGCCCCTTTCGTGGCTGAAGGTTATCAGCGAGCCCGAGTTGAAGCCGAAGCTGTCGCTCAGCTTTCCCTCCTGGTCATAGCAGTATATGCCGTCCTCGCCGAGGACGACAAGGCGGTCGTTTGAATAATATTCAAGGGAATATACCTTCATGCCGCCCAGATCTATCTCGGCGCGGCATTCGCCGCCGTCGGTCGGCTGAAGTCTTATATAAAACCGCGCCGCGCCGTTCTGCTGGCCGATGCACAGCACGGCCGCCGTGCCGCCGTCGGGCGACAGGGCCGAGAGAAAGGCGAAGTGTTCGGAGGTCTGCCATTTATAAAGCTCTTTGAAGCGTTTGGAATAGACCGTCACGGCCGTGCGGTAGCCCTTTTCATCGGTGACGACCGATATATCGCCCGAATCGTTGGCCGAAAGGGAGATGATATCGCTGTCGAGGGTCACGCTGCCCAGCAGAGAATAGCTGTTGAAGCGCGATATCCCTCGTCCGCCCAGATCATAGACATAAAGGCTCTGGCCGCAGGTCTCTATCTGCGGCGAGGCATATTTTATCTGGCAGGAATAGTCCATATCCTCAAAGGGCGGTATGAACCTGAAGCTGCCGCCCGAGCAGGCGGCGATGCCGACGTCGAAGGCGGCGTAGGTCGTGTCGAGCCCCGAATCGAAAACATAGGTGTCGGTCGGGCGGCCGTCGAAGGTCAGGCGGTCGATATAAGAGACTATACGCTTTATATTGTCGAGATTGAGATCCTCGTGATAGGCAAAGATGCAGAAAACTATCGTGGCCAGCATACCGGCCAGCGCGATGCTGCGCAGCGCCGAAATGACGTTCAGGCGCCGGTCCTCGCGGAACTGCATTACCTTATCGCTGTTTTGAACAGACATTTATCTTCTCCATGCCGTAATCAAGGGCTGTCATGTAAAGGCCGCAGGCCGGGGCGGTCGGCCCGGCCGCCTCGCGGTCCTTCGATTCAAGTATCGCCGGGATATCGTCCGGATCTATTTTGCCGCAGCCGCAGAATACCAGCGTCCCGGCGATGGCCCGCACCATGTTGTATAAAAAGCCGTTGGCGCAGGCCTTTATCTCTATGATATCCCCACGGCGCGAGAGATCGAGATAGTATATCTCCCTTACCGGAGAGCGCACCGGCGTGCCGGTCGACCGGACAGCCGAAAAATCATGGACGCCGACAAAATGTGCCGCCGCCCGCTTCATGCGGTCAAGGTCAAGGGCCTGGGGATAAAAATATGCCCTGTCCTTGAGGAATGGATCGCGGGTGGCGCTGTTGTGGATGCGGTATGTGTACTCTTTGGATATGCAGGAAAAACGTGCGTCAAAATCGTCGGGGACGATATTGGCCTCGTGGATGACGATATCGTCGGGCAGGCGGGCGTTAAGGGCGTGGGGCAGCCTGTCCATCGGTATGCGGCAGTCCATCTTGACGCTGGCGACATAGCCCTCGGCGTGAACACCGGCGTCGGTGCGGCCGCAGCCCGATACATGAGTCCTGACAGAGCAGGTCTTTTCGACCGCCTCCTCCAGCATCTGCTGAACGGTGACGCCGTTGTTCTGACGCTGCCAGCCGTGATAGGCCGTGCCGAGATATGAAAGCCTCAGCGCGATGTTCATATTATCATCCCCATGATGCGGCCCGAGAATATGACCAGCGCGCAGAAGGCGGCCATAAAGAGGGCGGCATACCGGTCGAGCGACGTCACCCGCAGGGTGTTGAGCCTCGTCCTGCCATCGCCGCCGTGATAGAGACGGCACTCCATGGCGGTGGCCAGCTCGTCGGCGCGGCGGAAGGCCGAAACAAAGAGGGGCACCAGTATCGGCACAAGGGCCTTGGCCCGCTGGATGAGGTTTCCGCTGTCGAAATCGGCCCCCCTTGCCTTCTGGGCCGAGATGATCTTGTCGGTCTCTTCGATCAGTGTCGGGATGAAGCGCAGGGCGATGGTCATCATCATGGCGAACTCATGGACCGGCACATGCAGCTTCTTGAGGGGGGACAGCAGGCTTTCAAGACCGTCGGTCAGCGCGATGGGCGAGGTCGTATAGGTCAGCATCGAGGTCGAAGCGATCAGCAGTATTATCCTGAAGAGCATGAAAACGGCATTGTATATGCCCTCTTTGGTAATGTGGAATATCCAGAAGCTGACCAGCACCTGCCCGGGGGTATAGAGCATGTTGAGCACGCCGGTGAAAATAAGCACCATCACCAGCGGCTTGAGGCTCTTGAGTATCATCTTGGGCGATATGCGCGATATCTTTATGCACCAGGCCAGAAAGAGGAAGCAGAGGGCATAGCCCCACATGCTCGACGATATGAAGAGGGCGGCGATAAAGGCGATGACGCAGACTATCTTGACCCTCGGGTCGAGACGGTGCAGAAGACTGTTTCCGGGGAAAAACTGGCCGAGCGTTATATCTTTAAGCATTCTTGCCCTCCTTGAGCCTTAAAAGCTCGGCCAGACCCTGTTCGACGGTGTAGACCGAATCGGAAATATCAATGCCGCGGGAGCGCAGCTCGATGAAAAGCCGGGTGACCATCGGGACGTCAAGTCCGGCTTCGATAAGGCGCGACGACTGTGAAAAGACCTCCTGCGGAGGCCCCTGCATCAGCATGCCGCCGTGGTCGAGGACAACAAGGCGGTCGGAGACCCTCGCGGCGTCCTCCATGCTGTGGGTGACGAAAAGCACGGCCGAGCCGATGCACTGGCGATAGCTCTCTATACATGAAAGTATCTCCTCGCGCCCGACCGGATCGAGACCGGCCATCGGCTCGTCGAGGACCAGCAGGCGGGGCTGCATGGCGAATACCCCGGCCAGGGCAGCGCGGCGCTTCTGGCCGCCCGAAAGATCGAAGGGGGATGCCTCAAGGGCATTTTCCGGCAGGCCGACCTGGCTGGCCGCAAGGCGGACACGGCGGTCAATCTCGGCCTCGTCGAGACCCATGTTTTTGGGGCCGAAGGCGATATCACGATATACCGTCTCTTCAAAAAGCTGGTATTCGGGATACTGGAAGACCAGCCCGACCTTGAAGCGGGCGCGGCGGGTGGCCTCTTTTGTTTCGTATATATCCTCGCCGTCGACATATACATGTCCCGACGATGGGGCAAGCAGACCGTTTAAGTGCTGCACAAGGGTCGACTTGCCGCTGCCCGTATGGCCGATAAGGCCGACAAACTCGCCCTCGGCTATCGTCAGGTCGATATCCTTTATGGCCGTACGTTCAAAGGCCGTACCCGGCGAATAGACGTGGAACAGCTTTTCTACTTTAAGTATATCGGGCAAAAAGACTCATCTCCTTGATGACAAAAAGTATTTTAATTTGTATATTATACGTTAAGTGTTCGACTTGAGCCAATTTTCCAGGACGTCGGCGCACTCTTCGACTGTCAGCGCATCGAGGGGCAGATCGTACCCGTGGGCGCGCAGGCGGTAAAGGATGTCGACCGTCTGGGGGGGCAGAAGCGAAAGGCCGTGTATCTCTTCGACATGGGAAAAGACCTCTTTGGGCGTTCCGTCCATAGCGACCTTTCCTTCGTGCATGACAACGACCCTTTCGGCCATGGAGGCCTCGTCCATATGGTGGGTTATAAGCACGACGGTCATGCCCTTTTCGTGGTTGAGGCGCAGGACGGTCGACATGACCTCCCGCCGTCCCGAGGGGTCAAGCATGGCTGTCGGCTCGTCCATGACCAATATCGAGGGCTGCATGGCCAGCACACCGGCGATGGCGATCCGCTGCTTTTGTCCGCCCGAAAGAAGGTGGGGCGCATGGCGCTTGAACTCGCCCATGCCGACAATATCGAGGCATTCGTCGACACGGCGACGGATCTCTTCGGGGGGCACGCCCATGTTTTCGGGCGCAAAGGCGACATCCTCTTCGACGATGGTAGCGACAAGCTGGTTATCGGGGTTCTGAAAGACCATGCCGCACTTTTCGCGGATGGCAAGCAGAAGCTCTTCGTTCCTTGTATCCATATTGTCGATATATACGGCGCCGCCGGTGGGCAGCAAAATGGCGTTCAGATGCTTGGCGAAGGTCGATTTGCCGCTTCCGTTGTGACCCAGAACGGCGACGAACTCGCCCTTTTCTATCTTTACCGTGACGTCATCAAGGGCGGGGATATCCTCGCGCCCCTCAGCGTGGGGGTAAGAAAAAACTATATTTTCAGCAGAAATTATCGGCCTGTCCATTTATCTATTCTCCGATCCAGCGCGATGTATGTCCGCAGGGCAGGGTCAGCCCGGTGGCGGCGGCCGGCAGCCCCAGCTCTCCCGACTGCGTCCTGCCGCCGAAGCGGGGAACGACCGTCCGGCCAAGTATATACTCGGGCACAGAGGGCGACACCCCGGCGGTATAAGAGCTTATTATTATAAACAGCGGGTCATCCGACAGCACGCCGGAGCACAGCTTTACGAAATCGTATATATTATCCTCGAAACGCCATATCTCGCCCGAAGGGCCGCGTCCGTAGGAGGGTGGATCCATGATGATGGCATCGTACCTGTGCCCGCGGTTGATCTCGCGCCGGACAAACTTTGCACAGTCATCGACGATATAGCGTATCGGCGCGTCGCCGAGGCCCGAGCTGCGGGCATTCTCTTTGGCCCAGGTCACCATGCCCTTCGAGGCGTCGACATGACAGACCGACGCACCGGCCGAAGCCGCCGCCAGGGTCGCGCCGCCAGTATAGGCGAAGAGATTCAGAACGCTGACCTTGCGCCGGGCCTTTTTGATCGTGTCGATGATAAAGTCCCAGTTGGCCGCCTGTTCGGGGAAAACGCCGGTGTGCTTGAAGCTCATCGGCTTTATATTAAAGGCCAGATCCTTATATTTGATCTGCCAGCTCTGGGGCAGCGAGAATACCTCCCAGCTGCCGCCGCCGGTATTGCTGCGGTGATAAACGGCGTCGACCCTTTTCCATTCCTCGGCCGGCTGCCATATGGCCTGGGGGTCGGGACGCACCAGATACTGTTTGCCCCATCTTTCATATCTCCTGCCGCCGCCGCAGTCGAGCAGCTCGTAATCCTTCCAATCAGACGCGACCCACATGACCGTCCGCCCCTTTCATTCTATCGTCAGGCATGCCCTTTTTGTGCGGAAAAACCGCCTTTCGGGCATAATGACCCAAGTTTACATTAGTCAAAATATTATATCACCTGCAAAGCGCCATAGTCAAGCAAGATAATCGAACATAAGTTCTTAAAAGTACTTGAAAAAGCCGCCGGGATATTATATGATGGTATAAAGACTAACGGAGGACGATATGGGAAGAGATGGCTTTGTCGGCCGGGCGCTGTCCTCCTCCTTCGCCCCGCGGCAGGGGGACGGCACTTATGAAGAGTATATCGCCGCCTTCGCATCCCTTTTTGATAAATACGCCGAGAACGGTCGGCTTTTATATCCATATATCACCCGCCTGTTTTACGGCCGTGTATGATAAACAGAAAGAGAGGAATACTTATGACATATCCCACGCCGGTCTGCCATGTGATGATGAAGATGCTCGATCACCCCGGGGCAAACAAGCATGACAAGGCCCATTTTGTAAAGGTCCACAGCTATGCCCGTTCTATCGGCCTTATGGAGGGTCTCGATGCCGACACCCAGCAGACCCTTGAGGTCGCGGCGCTGGTCCATGATATCGCCTGCCCCCTCTGCCGCGAAAAATACGGCAAAGCCCCCGGCGTCCTTCAGGAGCAGGAGGGCCCCGCGCTGGCGCTGGCCCTTCTTGAGGATGTCGATATGCCCCGGGCCGCCAAGGATCGCGCAGCATGGCTGGTCGGCCATCACCACACGGTCGATCCGGTCGACGGCATAGACCACCGCATACTGCTGGAGGCCGACTTCTTGATCAACGCCGACGAGGGGAACAAAAGCATGGAAAACATCCTTTCGGTCCGCGAAAGCATCTTCCGCACCGAGAGCGGAAGGGCCATGCTCGACGCCATCTACGGCACAGGGCCGCAGGGCAGATAATCCAGTCAAAACGCCGAAGGGAGGCACAGCGTGCAAATGGACAGGGTGTATATCGCCATCGACCTCAAGTCGTTTTACGCCTCGGCCGAATGTGTCGACCGCGGCCTTGACCCCCTTCGCACCAATCTTGTCGTGGCCGACGAGAGCCGCACCGAAAAGACGATATGTCTTGCCGTCTCACCCGCCCTCAAATCCTTCGGGGTGCCGGGACGCCCGCGTCTCTTCGAGGTCGTGCAGCAGGTCTCGGCCGTCAACGCCCGGCGTCTCAGGCAGGCGCCGTCCCGACGCTTCACCGGCTCTTCATACGACCTCGGCCGCCTGACGGCCGACAGCTCCCTCAGGCTCGATTATATCGTCGCGCCGCCCCGAATGGCGCGGTATATCGAGATCAGCGCCGCGATATACCGGATATACCTGAAATACATCAGTCCGCAGGACATCCATGTCTATTCGATCGACGAGGTCTTTATCGACGCCACCGGATATCTGCGGACCTATGGCATGACGGCGCGGCAGCTGGCCATGCGGATGATACTCGACGTCCTCAAGGCCACCGGCATAACGGCGACGGCCGGCATCGGGACAAATCTCTATCTCTGCAAGGTGGCCCTCGATATCGGCGCAAAGCATATAAAGCCGGATGAAAACGGCGTCCGCATCGCCGAGCTCGACGAGCAGAGCTATCGCCGCACCCTCTGGGATCATCAGCCGATAACCGACTTCTGGCGTGTCGGGCCGGGCTATGCCAAAAAGCTCAGGCAGAACGCCATGCACACCATGGGTGACATCGCCCTGCGCTCGACCTGGGACGAGGATGCTCTTTACCGCCTTTTCGGCGTCAACGCCGAGCTGCTCATCGACCACGCCTGGGGCTGGGAGCCCTGCACGATAGCCCAGATAAAGGCCTATCGTCCGCGATCGTCGAGCCTCGGCAGCGGGCAGGTCCTGCAATGCCCCTATACCTTTCAGAAGGCGCGGCAGATCGTCCGCGAGATGGCCGACAGCCTTTCCTTCGCATTGATGGGCAAAGAGCTTGCCGCGCGGCAGATCGTCCTTGACGTCGGATACGATGTTTTGAACATCACGCCCGGCGGCGAATACGACGGCCCGACGGTCATCGACCGATACGGCCGAATGCTGCCCAAGCCGGCCCACGGCTCTAAAAATCTCGACCGTCCGACCTCGGCGTCCTCGGCTATCATCGCGGCCGCCCTTGAGATATACGACCGCACGGCCGACCCGAGGCTTCTCGTCCGGCGCATAAACATTTCGGCCGGCGGGACTATGCCGGCCGCGGAGGCCGCGCCGGGGCGCATCTTCGAGCAGCTCGATCTCTTCGGCAGCGCCGCGCCCGAACCGGAGGCCGCCGACCCTGCGCGGGAAGAGCGGCGCCAGAGGGCCATCCTTGACATCCGCCGCCGCTTCGGCAAAAACGCCATCTTCAAGGGCATGGAGCTGGAGGAGGGCAGCATGGAGCTTGAACGCGGACGCCAGATCGGGGGACATAAAGCGTGAAAAACAAATATCAGGAGATACTTTCCATGCCCCGCCACAGGTCGAAAAAGCGTATGCCCATGCCGACCGAGATACGGGCCGCCCAGTTTTCGCCCTTCGCCGCCTTAAGCGGCTTCGAGGACACCATCGGAAGCCAGGAGCGTTCGGCCGAGGGTATATACAACGACAGGGGCTGTCGGAAGGATGACATCATTTTTGGAGATAGCGTCAGATGAAAAATCATCTGACGCGCGCATAGGTCATGATTGCCATTTTATAAATGACGAGGTATAATGTTTTTATACAACTTCCCCAACCGATGAAAGGAGAGCATCCCGAAAATGGAACCTGACAATCGCCGCCTGAAGAAAATACACCTGGTGGCCACCGGCGGCACCATCGCATCCCAGGCCAAGAGCCGCGTCTCGACCGAGGGCTATACCCCGTCGGTCATCTCTGTCGACGATCTTATCGCCCAGATACCCGAGCTTTCCGAGCTGGCCGAGATGTCTGCCGAGCAGATCTTTCTCAAGCCCAGCTCGATGATAACCGAAGAGGATCTTTTCGATCTTTCCGACAGGGTCAACGAGCTTCTGGCCTCCGACGACTGCGACGGCGTCGTCATCACCCACGGCACAGACACGATGGAGGAAACGGCATTCTTCCTCAATCTGACGGTATCCAGCGACAAGCCGGTCGTCATCACCGGCGCGATGCGTCCCGCCCACGTTATAAGCTCCGACGGCCTGCTCAATCTTTACAACGCCGTCTGCTGCGCCGCCAGCGATGAAAGCCGCGGCATGGGCGTCGTCATCGCCATGAACGACGTCATTCTTTCGGCCCGCGACGCCATCAAGTATTCAACCTTCAAGGTCGAAGCATACCAGGCCCCATTCTATGGTGTTCTCGGCACAATCCGCAACGGCAAGGTATCCTATGCCTATCGCCCGGTCAAGTGCCATACCACCTCTTCGCCCTTCAGCGGCAAGCGTCTCAAGCTGCCCCTCGTCGAGATACTCTATATGTACGAGGGCTGTAACGACACCCTCTTCAAGGCCGCCCTCGAATCGGGCTGCAAGGGCATCGTCACGGCCGGGACCGGCAACGGCGGCGTCATCACCCCGATCGGCCAGCTCTACCGCAGCGAGGATAAGGCCGTGACCGACAAGCTGCCCATCCTCGTCCGCTCGGCAAGGGTGCCCACCGGCGGCGTCAGCGGCGCTTTCCGGATGGGAGAAAAGGTCATCGCCGCAGGCGACCTCAACCCCCAGAAGGCATACATACTGCTTCGCCTTGCGCTGGCCGTCACCGACGACCCCAAGAAGATCGCCGAATATTTCGATATGTTTTAAGCTGTGCCCCGCAAAATCAGAGATTTTGCGGGGCATTTTATATGCGCCGTTGATGCCTTCTCCCTGTCACACGCGTGTCCTGACAAATACATATCCAATATAGCCTGCGGCGCAGGACAGGCATCTGAAAGTTGAGTGCAGATATGCCTTCCCCTCGGAGGGGAAGGCATTATTAGTGCTCTGCTGACGGGAAATATCCCCACGGCGCTTCTGCGCCGCGCCGCAAGTGCGGCGTATGCCGAAGGGAGGCATTTGCCGACCGT
>CAKUAK010000090.1 GCA_934636325.1 uncultured Eubacteriales bacterium | reverse complement strand
CCCAGATGAAGCGTATCATAAGGTCCTGAATAAGAACGGGAAGGGCCAGGGCCGCGCCGAATCGGGCATCATATCCCTGCTGATAGACCCTGACGGCCAGCTCGGAAAGGGTCAGGCCTTTTTGGGTGTCCGACGTGCCGTAAGAGAAGCTGCCGAAATCACAGGCCATGAATATCCCGAAGAAGGGGATGGGTATGCCGTCGCCCCTGCCTTTTGAAGAGTGTGAGCCGCAGAGGTCGGACATCAGATGGCCGAACCAGTTGACAAAGCCGAAAAATATTTTTTGCGGGATGGTCTTTCCACGAAAGGTCGGGATGTTCTGGTTCGGCGTGACGCGATAGATCTTTCCATCGCTTATAAAGGTCGTTTTTCCGGTGAACTGGTCGGCAATGGCGGCCAGAAGCCCGATGATATCGGGCCAATGGGCGACACTCCTGATATGATGGTCGTTGGGGCTCAGCTTGAATGGGATGTCCTCTTTGAGCTTGGAGCTGTTGGTCTGGTCATAGCTGACACGGAATTTATTTTCAAGATAGACCAGTTTGGAGCCTTCGCCGCGAAAACCGGCGTATCCCTTTTTTCTGGCAAAGTTTTCTGGTATGCCGTGCTTTATAAGCTCTTCCTTCAGCCTGCGGCGGAACTCACTTTTTGAAAGCCCCTCTTTTTTCAGCGCGGCGGCGATGCTGTCGTATACCTTACTGTCATGGGATATATTGATGTCGGCAAAGCGTTCGACTATCTGCTCGGTCAGCTTGTCGATCTCTCCGCCGATGACGCTGTCATCGCTGCCGTTTAGGTTGGGCTTGCCGACAAAAAGGCTGTCGATCAGCCCGGCCGCCGCACCGCAGAATACCGATATGAGATAATCGCTGCGGTCGCAGCCGCGGCCTTCAACAAAAGCCAGCCGGGCCTCAAGCGCGCGATATCGCATGATGATCTCTTTATCGTCGGCCATATTCCGTCACATCCCTGTCTGCAAAAGATAATAATATTATATCATGCGGCGGAACAAATGGGAATACTATCCCATACGGCAGGGGAAAAGTGCCCCGAGCACATCCTCCCGGGCCGCCGACGCCACAGAGTCTGACAGTCTTGTGATCGAAAACAGCGCGTATTGAAGGGGCGTGCCCGATATCCCGGCTTTGCCGGCAAAGGACATCAGGGCCCAGCTCAATCTTCGGCGCAGCCCATCGGGTGTCATGGAGAGAAACAGTCCGCGAAGCGCCCGAAGATCGTCACCGGAGAGATCGAGAGACATGGGTGAGCGGCCAAGTATGGTCAATGCCAGCGCCGTGAGAAGTACCGGCTCTGCAAGGTTGACCGGCGTTTCGGCATATGATCGTGAAGCACGCGACAGCAGGCGGTCGACCGCGGCCGGATCAAAGGCGTTCAGAAGCCGGTTTTCCGACGAGATGCATTGAAGGTATTGAAGGATGAACTCTGCCCCGTAAAGCCGCGGCCGCCCGGCAAGGACCGGATAATCTGCCGTGATGTGTATTTCCCTGGCATCGAAGCGCGGGCGGTAGAGCCGCAGGAAGCCGTCGATCCCATCCTTTATCGTTTCACGCCAGAATACATTTGGCGTCGGGAAAAGCCGCGAGAGGATATGCTTCTGTGTCTGCCGTATCTCGGCCAGCATGGTGGCGATCTCGGTGACGCCTTCCTCAAATAAAATGCCGCAGGAGGATGAAGACAGCAGCTTGACCGCATCGTCGGGGCATGGGCATTTCTTAAGCCTGACGCCGATGACGAAGGCGGCCGATGACATCAGTTCCTTGGCCTTATCGGCGGGCAGAGATGTGCTGCGCCCGCCGTTTGATTCGTCCGAAAGGCGGGCAAGAAGCGAGATCAGGTCCGACTGTATTTTAAGTATATCGTTTTGCCCAAGAAGTCCGAGGTCGGCCGCGGCCGACATAAGAGACAGCAGATATTCGCGCTGGTCAAGACTGCCCGGGGCTATAATGTGACGCCGCTCAGGAATCGCCATTGCCGTCACCCATATCGAAGTCATCAATGCAGCCGCCGCGCCGGATGTGAAGGGCCAGCGCTTCGGCGCGGTCGTGCACCATTTCGAGAGAGCCGCCGCCTGCGTCAAAGGCATTTCGGATGAAGCATATAAGCTCGCCGTCGGATACCGCGTCCCGGGTATCGTTTTTAAGCGCGTAAAAAAGCTCGGTCATATCATGGAGCATCGGTGCGTGATCATCGGGCGATATATACGGAGAAGAGGCCAGAGCCGGGATCAGTCTTTCGGCGGCGCTGGGGCCGAACTCGAGCCGGCCGGCATGGGAGAGGGCGGATGCATTGGCCTCGGCCAGTGCGCGGGCGTCGGCCATTGTCAGCGAGAGCCTGTATTCCCCAGCTGCCTCGAATATCCTGCCGGCCGTGCGTTCGGGCAAAGCGGGCAGAGAAGGGGAGAGTATCAGATCAAAGCCATCCATATCACACCGCCTTTACGAGAACCGAGCTTAAGAGCTGGCGGAAGCCGTATTCGAGAAAATCTTCCTGCGATATCCCGAACTGCCGCGCGATAAAGCCGCCCTTTGCCCGGGCCATGTCGGCGAGGGAGGATACCCCGGCCCACAGCACATATACCGACATTTCGGGGATGATACCGGGGCGTACCTCGCCGGAGCTTATCCCGTCTCTTATGAAACCGGCAAGCAGATCGTTTATCTCACTTCCCAGCCGCAGTATTTCTTTTCGCGCGGGCGAAAGCTCTTTTTCGGTCAGCTTGTCGGGGGCGGATGCTTCAACGGCGCGGTCGGATGTGGGATATTTGGCTTTATATCTCAGCATCGCGCCGCAGATATCCAGCCAGCGGCCCGTGACATCCCTGTCGGAAGCTGCCGCCGACCGGATATCGCCGAGCAGCGCTGAAAGCCCCTTGACGGCGATATTGTCCAGAATATCCTCTTTGCTTTCGAAATAGGCATAGATCGTCCGGCGGCTGTAACCCGACATGGCCGATATATCGTCTATCCTTGACGCGGAAAAGCCCTTTTCGGTGAAAAGCCGAGATGCCGCCGAAAGGATATGCTCTTTTATCAGGGCGGCGACGGCTGTATTTTTATTTCCTCTGCCCATCTGATATACCTCCAATATATTAAGTATACTAATAGTATACCACATGGGACATCTGCGCGCAACAAAAAGCTCCCCGCATTATTTGCGGGGAGCACGGGCGGGTGAAAAACTTTCACGGATCTTGCCGGATGTCCGGTTATCTTAAAAGATTGCTGTTGTTGACGACGACGGCGCTGTACAGGAAAAGTACATCGGCCCCGGTGAAGTTGACATACTGGGGCAGGAGCGAGCTTACCATATACCGTATGTCGACAAGAGTGACCTTGCCGTAGCCGCCGAGCAGCAGCGGCGCAAGGCTGCTGCCGAAGGAATCGCGGAAGATGACAAGATGCTTGTCGGCCGGGCCGTCGGGGTTGGTCACAGTGACGACAGGGGTAGAGCCGCCGAGATAGATATCATAGGGGCTTATGGTGTCGAGAAGGGAGGTGTCGTATACCGTCGTGCTCTGGGGGCGCTGGTAGTTATCGCAGACAGAGGCCGACGTATATCTGCTTTCGAGCCACGAGATATCCTCGGTCACATTGCCGATATAACGGTGATAGTCGCCCGAAAAGCCTGAGCGGGTCTTTGTCGTGAAGTCGGAGGCCGAGAGGCTGAAGCCCAATGTCTTGGCCACACGCTGTGCCACAGGGACGATCTTTTCCTGACGCCAGTGCATATCGGTCGAATAATAATCGCCGAGAGACAGCAGATCGGAAAGCTCTATGCAGCTCCAGCCCGAAAGCTGCTGTGACAGCTGCCTTGTCATTTCGGTATGGTCGAGGGCTCCGTATATTTTGTCGGAGGCATAGAAGCTCTTGTCGGGGATGACGCTGTAATACACCGACGACGCACCGGAGAGATAGTCGGCCTTGAGGGAGATCAGCTTGTCGGCAAAGCCCTTTATGGATTTGCTGTCGAGGGCGGAGGGCAGCCTGACCCATGTGCCGTCGAGCTCTATCATTCCGTTTTCGTCGGGGACAGGCTTGGTGATAGGCGACGGCGCGGTCGTATCGGGGGCAGGCGACGGCTGGGGGACATCCTCGTTTTTATCGGAGGGGGCGTTCCCTTCGGGCGGCTCTTCCGGCCGTTCTGTGCCCGGGTCGTTTTCCGTTGTGTCGGGATCTGTCTCTTGGCTGCCATTGGCGTCATCGGCCGGAGGCTCGGGATCATCATCCGGCTGCTTTTCGGTATCGCCGTCGGGCGAGGTCATTTCATCCCGGAGAGTGGGGGCATCGTTATCGCGGCCGAAGGGGCGAAGTATGAGAATGACGGCGGCGATAAGAAGGGCGGCAAGCGCCGCCCATATAAGGTATTTCCTTTTGTTCGTCATGTCTATTTGGCAAGTGCGGAAAAGCTGTTGACCAGCGCGTCGGAGTAATAGTTATCCATGACCAGCAGGATAAGATTGCCGGAGGATACGACACGGATGTTTTCCTCTTCAACGCCGACACAGATCCATTTGCGGGGATCAACATTTTCGCGGATGGCCTTTTTGGCGGCTTCGATGTCAGCGCCGGGCTTCATGCGGACGAGGCAGAGAGAGTGGGCCTGGGCGGTCATCATCGGCTCGAAGGCATAGCCTTCGACAAAGTCGAGGCCTTCTGTTCCAAGATAGAACTTCTCGTTATCCTTTGTGATCGCTGTTCCGACGATCAAAGAGCTGTTGAAGCTGCCCTCGGCAGTGGCGTATACGGCAGAGCCGATATCCTCGAGGGAAGAGCCCGAGAGGGTGACGCTTCCGGCGGCTATCTTTTTGGCGGTGGCGTACTGCTCTTTTGTGAACACCTCATTTTCGATAAGGGTGTCGGCAAGGGTGCTTTTGCCGTCGGCCATCCTGCAGTCAAGGGCGGCAAAATAGACGCGTGCGGCATCTCCGCGCAGGAAGGAGGACAGCTCGGCGTTATCGAAGTCCTTGAGAAGCCCTGCGTCCGCGGCAATGGTCTCCCAGTTGTCCCAGACAGAACCGTTTTCGCCGTCGGTATAGCCGAGGGCACGGAGGGTCAGCGTTACGACCGTGCGCATGTCGGCCGTATTATTGGGGGAAAGCGTTTTTTCGCTCGTACCGTTGGTAAGACCATTGGCATAGGCATATCCGACGTATCTGTCGGCGTTGAACCATGTCGGGGCGTCGGTAAAGGGAAAGTCATAGTGAGAGATAAGGGCCTCGGTGTCCTTGCCCAGCAGACGGATCAGCATGATGATCGACTCCATGCGGGTCGGGGCGCGGTCGAGCTCGAGACCATTGTCTGTCCCGCGGAAAAGGCCGAGAGACTTGAGGGCCTGTGCGGGGGCGGGCTGGGCGTAAGAGTCGGCGGCAAGAGCGGCCGTCGGCAGCAGTCCGCATAAAAGCAGCAGGACGGCGGCCATGGAAATAAATCTTTTCATATCGTTTTCCTTTCTTTTCATAAAATCATCAGCCTTTCGACTTTTACATCGGGAAAATGTTCCGGCATAGCCGTGATCTTCAGATCGCGTCGAAAACAAATGCCGGCCCATGCTCGGGCCGGCATCCGAAAAGGCTATTTCATTATATCATATACGACCGAAGAGAAGACCCTTACGGCCTTGCCGAGGATAGCCTCGTCGAAATCATAGATGCGGCTGTGGCCGGGTCCGGCGCAGGGGCAGAGCGAGCGGAAGAAGGTGGCCTGGCCGCCGTGGGACTGGACACGCTGCATCATGTATGTATAATCCTCGCTGCCGCCGCCCGGCTGGGGAACATAATCATGCACGCGGTATTCCGGCATATGCTCGGTGATGACACGCTTTACGCGCTCCATGAGCTCGGGGTCGCTTTCGGCGGTCTGTGCGCCGCCCATGACCTTGATCTCATAGGTGCAGCCGTACATTTCGGCACAGGCCTTGATGACGGCGCGGGCGCGTTCTTCCATATAATCCTTTATCTCGGTCGTTTTGCCGCGGACCTCCATTTCCATTTTGGCGATATCGGCAATGACATTGCGTCCCGTGCCGGCGTTGATCGTGCCGACATTGATGCGTGATTCGCCCTGGCCGTGGCGGGGGATGGCGTAAAGATTCATGATGGCCGACGCGGCTGCCTGAAGGGCGTTGCGTCCGACATGGGGCGCGCCAGAGGCGTGGGCCGAAGCGCCGTGGTAATAGACGTCGAGCTTTGTCGTCGCCATATTTCCGCCGCTGCCGGGGATAAAATCGGTGTCTTTATATATGCCGTTGGGCGCGCCGATGTGGTTGCCGATGACGAAATCGACATCATCGAGATGGCCCTTTTCGACAATGGACTTGGCGCCGCGGACGCCTTCCTCGGCGGGCTGGAATATCAGCTTGACCGTGCCGTGGAGGCTGTCCTTTATCTGGGACAGCACTTCGGCGACGCCGAGGCCGATGCTGGCGTGGCCGTCGTGGCCGCAGGCATGCATGAAACCGTAGTTGACAGACGCGAAGCCCTCTGCCGTCGGGTAATGGGTCGGCTCGTCGGACTCGATGACGCCGAGGGCGTCTATATCGAAGCGAAGGGCGACCGTCGGGCCCTCGCCGCAGCGGAGTATGCCGATAACGCCGGTATGGCCGCCCTTTGTATAGGGCAGAAACTCGGGGTCGCCTCCCTGAGCGACGGCCCTTTCATACTGGGCGTCAAGGACCTCGGGATCGGGCAGCCCCATGCGGGCGTCATCGAGGCAGACGTCGCTTCCGACAAGGACCTCAAAGCAGCCCATATCGGTCAGGCGTCTTGCGATGATAGAGGATGTGCGCATTTCAAGCCAGCCTGTTTCGGCGTACTTGTGGAAATCTCTGCGCTGTGCGGTGATCTTCGGCTGTACGGCGGCCGAAAGCTCTGCGATTTTCTGATACATGGTTTTTCCTCCGTTGTATATATTTTATTTCTGTATGAATTGTTCTTCCGCGGCGGCGCGGTTGACCCTTTCGAGCTCGCGCAGGCGGAGCCCCATGTTTCTGAAGGCTTCGGGATCGGCCATGACACGGTCGACCTGGGCCTTGAGCCATTCGGCATTGAGACCGTCAAGGGGGATACAGCAGGGGTTTTCGGCGTATTTCATAAAGCCGGCCACCTTTATGTCATAGGATACGCCGATAAAGGGTATCCCGGCGGCCGCCGAAAATACAAGGGCGTGGAGCCGCATGGCGCATACAAGGGTCATGCGGCGGAGAAGGGCAAGCATGAGCTGGACATCCGACACGCCGTCGAGTACGATGTGGGGGATATCGCCGAGGCCATCTGCCGCGGCGCGGCTGGGCTGGATATCCCGCGGCTGCTCGAAGGGGATGAATACCGGCGTCAGGCCATAGTACTCATATGCATATTTTGCAGCCTCGATAAAGGGAGACAGGTCGTCAAAGCCCTTCCACTGGCGCAGGGCAAAGCAGAGGTATTTTCCGTCGGGATCAAGGCCGCGGGACTGCATGAAGCGTCGGGCGTTGTCATCGGAAGCGGCCGAGAGGCTGAGAGTAGGGTCGGCGGCCATGCGCACATCGGGATAGGTGACACCCATCGAACTGAGCTCCTGGAGGCTGTCGGGGTCGCGCAGAGTGATGACATCGACATTTTTATCGAGCACAGCCCCGGCAATGCGGCGGTTGAAGCTGCGGTGGACATGGCCGATGCCGCAGCCGTACATTAGAACTCGGCAACGACGCCTATGTGCCGCCCATATGGTCAGAAGATAGAAGTAAAGCGAGCGGCTCGAGGTGACGTCCTGAATGAGATTTCCTCCGCCGTTTATGAAGAGGCGCCTGCGGGACATTTCACGCAGAAAGGCCGGGAGGTCGAAGGTGTAGATGGCCTTGACGCCGTGGGTCAGCTGTGTTTCGGCAGGCTTGCGAGTCATAACGCAGAGGGGCATGAGGGGATCTATCGAGCGCATGGTGTCGAGGATGGCCTTGAGGATGGCCTCGTCCCCGGCATTGCCGCGGCCGTAAGCGCCGCAGATCAGCACGCCGTATTTGCCCTTTTTGCGCTGTTCGAGGGTGAGGATGTTTTCGTATATCTTCTGTTGTGTCGCCGCCATGTTTTCCAGCGAATACATCGAAGAGGCCTTTTCATAAAGCCGTTCGGCGAACTTCCGGCGTTTTTCAGGGTTTTGAGCCAGGTCAACGATATAGGAGGCGAAGGTCTCATAGTCGCCGGGCTGGAAGATATATCCGCTTTCCCCGCTTTCGATAAGGTCGCGCATGCCGCCGACATCCGAGGTTATGACGGCGCAGCCCTCCCGTATGCCCTCGAGGATCGAATAGGGAAAGGATTCCGATATCGAGGAAAGAACATCGATATCGCAGACCGAAAAGAAGGTCGGGACATCCTTGAGCCAGCCCATGAAGCCGACGCTGTCGGATATGCCAAGCTCTTTTGAAAGGGCGATCAGCTTGTCCATCTCTTCGCCGTCGCCGCCGATTATCAGCTTGAGGCCCGGGACCTGCTTCTTTGCAACGGCGAAGGCGCGGAGAAGTGTAGAGATATCCTTGACCGGGTTGAGCCTTGCCGGAATGCCGAGGATGACGTCGCCCTCATGGTATTCAAGCCCGGCTTTTTTTAGATATTCGGCCCTGTCGGCCTTGGGGGCGCGTGAACCGAAATCGAGGCCGTTATAGATGGTCATCATCTTCAGGGGAGAGAATGAACGCTCGATCAGCATGCGCTTGAAGTTGTCGGAAACGGTCGTGTAGTAGTCAAAAAGCCGCAGGGCCAGCGAATTGAGCCGCCCGATAGTGTTGCGCTTGACAAAGCTGTGCATGTAATCGAGGCGGTAATCGCTGTGGACCGTCGTGACAATGGTCGCTCCGGTGAATAGCTTAAGCAGCACGCCGGCCAGATTGGCCTTTGCGCCGTGACAATGGACGATATCCGGCTTTTCCTTTTTGGCATAGCGGATAAGGCGGAGATAGTCCATCGGTATCAGCTTGGAGAAAAATATCTTCGTTTTGATGCCGGCAGCCTCTGCGTCTTGCGGGAACTCGCCGTCGCGCAGGCTTATAAGGGTGAGGTCGTTGTTATTTTTCAGCCGGGAGCAGAGGGCAAGAATGTGGGTCTTTGCGCCGCCCTTGTCGCCTCCGCCGGCTATCTGCATTATTTTCATAGATCTCTCCGGATAGTAATGATTATATTCATAATTATATACCGAATCGGGGCAAAGGGCAACGATAAAACCGCAATATTTACAGTTGACGGCTTTTAATCATCAGCAGAATATGTTAATATACACATATAGAGGTGATCATGGCCTTGTTTTGACAGGAGAGGGTGTTGTATGGAAAGGTTCAGATTCGGGCATGTGAGCGACATGCATCTTATGTTTTCGGGTCAGCCAGCAAGCGAAGTGACAAAAAAGCTCATGGCGGCCGGGGGAGATCCCACCGGTGCTTACAGAAGAACGCTTGAAGAGCTGGCGGCCGAGGGTATCGACGCACTCATCATGACCGGCGACCTTTGCCATGAGGGCTCTGAGGATGATTATGCCGCGCTGCGTGAGATGACCGAAAAGTATCTCCCCGGCGTGCCGGTGCTGGCGGCGATGGGCAACCATGACGTCCGTGACGCCTTCAGGAAGGGCTTCCTCGGCGACCGATACGGCGGAGATCATCCCTATTGCGATGTCATGGAGTTCCCCGATAAGGGGATACGCTTCATAGCTATCGACAGTGCGTGGGAAAAGGGGCTCAACGGCTCGATCGGCGACGATCAGCTCGACTGGCTCGAGGGGGTCATAGCCTCGGCGCGGCCGGGGACGGAGGATATACTCATGTTCCATCATCCGGTATGTCCAATGCTTGCGCCCTTCGGCATGGAGATGAGCCCGCGCATGGAGCGCATCATCCGCGGCGGAAGGTTCGCGGCGCTGTTCAGCGGCCACGTCCACCGCATATGCACATCCTTTGCGGCCGGGATACTCAACATCGTCGGCCAGTCTCTGGCCTTTGATATCGAGATATCGGGCCGGACCTGTTATTACACGACCCGCGGCGGCTATAATATGTGCGAGGTCGACAGCGAGGGCGAGCTGTTTATTGACAGCCGCATCGTTTCGCCCAAGGGCGAGATATTCCATAAAAAGAGTTTTTGAGTTTTGGGTGGTAAAAAAGATGAAGTATCTGAATGAGTTCAAACGCGCCGTCAAGATCGCGGCCTTTCTTGCGGCCGGCATATTTCTCGGCTCCGGCCTTGTCCCGTGGATGATGGCCGATGACAAGACACTTGCCAACCAGCGTCTGCTGGGCACTCTGTGGGGGGTACTGGGAGCTTTTGCGGCGGCGGTGGCGCTGCTTTTCATAAATGAAATAATCCGCACCAAGCGTCTGGCAAAAAAGAAGAATGGCGGGAGTAAAACAAAATAGCCTTAAGTAAGAAGCGGGGATGTGTCCCCGCTTTATTTTTTTCTTTGGGCCCTGCGGTCGGCAAAGGTGATGAGAAGAGATAGCAGAAGCGCCGTCCCGAGATAAAGGGCCATAATGATGATGAAGTATGCCGGGCTGGCGATGTAATATCCGTTGGCGTATATGGGATAAAAAACCGTCTCTCCGTCCCAAAGCCGCACAGCGGCGGCGTATGTCATTGCCGCGCACAGAACGGCCTGGGCGGATTTCGAGATGAAGTAGGTCCGCATGGAGATTGGGCGGCCGCCGAGAAGGGACATTATCTGAAAATGGACCGAAAACCCGCCCCAGCCGACAAGAAAAGCCGCCGCGGCCATTGCCGCGGGAAGAGGGACGCCGCAGGCCGACAGGGACGAGACGCCGCCGGTCATCTCTATGATCCCCGAGGACAGCGCCCTCGTCAGTCCCGCTGGAAATGCCCCAAGCAGGCCGCATATCATATCGAATAGGCCGCAGCGGGAGAGAAATGCCGTCAGGGCCGAAAAGAAGATGACAAAACCGCATATCCCCGGCATGGCGGCGGCCGCCCCGGCGACGGCTTTGGTGAACATTTCGGACGTCACCGGCCTCAGTGGGCTTGTAACTCGCGGCGTTGCTTTTTGACGCCTTTGGCCGGACAGGAGGCCCGAAGCCATACCGCAGACCATTGCCGACAGGATATGGCAGATATAGATGACGGCCCCGGCCCTGACGCTGCCGAAGAGGGCTGCTCCGACGGCCGAAAAGACATAGGCCGGGCCGCAGGTCGTGCAGACAGGCAGAAGGCGGGAACATTCGTCAGCGGTGCAGATCCTTTTGTCATAAAGGTCAAAGGCGGTGCGCGCTCCGACGGCATAGCCTCCGGCCAGACCCATCATAACGGCCGCGGCACATCCGCCCGGAAGCCCCAGCAGCTTTGATGTGAAGCCGGAAAGGCGGCCCGAAAGCCTTTCGGCAGCGCCGGTCGAAATGAAGAGTGAGGATATGACGAAAAAGGGCAGCAGCGACGGGACCAGCACCTTAAGGCACATATCGACGGCTCCGGCCGCGGCGGCCGACACATCTTTAGTGAATAGGATAAGGCCGCAGGCGAATAAGATGATAAGGCAGAATGAAATCAGAGAAAAAACGCGGCGCAGCGAAGCATGCAGCATTAAAGACCCTCCCGATACAGACTTGGTGCATGTATATTCGCCGCGCGGGGAGGTAATTACTTTGAAAAACGGCTTTATCAAAGAGAAGATATACGATGCGGCCAACCGGATGGATCTTTGGGGCTATGGGGGCTTCGGGCTCCCGCGCATCGAGCTGGAGGGCGACAGGTTCTTTGTCATCGAAGAGCATGACGGACTTATCGAATACGGCCCCGATCTGATAAAGATATCGGCGGGCGAGCTGACCGTGTCTGTCGAGGGAACGGATATGGAGATCAAAGAGATGGACCGCGGCAGCCTGGCCCTTGTCGGCCGGATAGTCTGCGTGACCGTGGCGCGGTGATGCGGCATGATAAGGGGTATCATAGGTTATGTCAGGGGCTGGGCGCAGGTCGAGGTCGTGTCGGCCTCCTGCGAGCGCCTGCTTGATCAATGCCGGCTGCAGGGCATCAGACTATGGAGGGTCAGGCGGACGGCGCCCGATAGGGTGACGGCATATATGCCGTCGGGCAGGCTCGAAGAGGTCATGGATATGGGGCAGCGGTGTATGTGCGATATATATGTGCTGCGCAGAAGTGGGCTTTTGAACAGCGTCAAGCCCTTTGCGTCGCGCCGCCTGCTGCTGGCGGCGGCGCTTATATGCGCCGCCCTGTGCCGCCTGTCGACATGCTTTCTGTGGCAGATAACGATATCGGGATGCGAGACGGTATCGCCCCGCGGGCTCCTGCTGGAGCTGCGCAGCCTCGGCCTTGAGACCGGGAGACCTATATCGTCGATCGACACCGATGTCATAAAGCTCGGGATAATGATGCGGCGGGACGATATCGCCTATATGACCATAAATATAAAGGGAACAAGGGCGCAGGTGGAGATCAGGGAGCGGCGCGAGGCCATACCGCATGAGGACGACACGCCGTGCGATATCGTAAGCGACAGGGCCGGGGTCATAAAAAACATAAAGGTATTCGAGGGAGATCAGCTGGCCCATCAGGGCGATACCGTCGACGCGGGCGATATCCTTGTTTCTGGCAAAATGGTCAGCAGCCAGGGCGAGGTCAGATATGTGAGAGCCATGGCCGACGTGACCCTTCGGACATGGCGTGATATCACAGCCGCCCTGCCCGACGAGATATACGGAAGAGAGTATACGGGACGCCGCAGGGTACGGCTGTCGGTCGAGGTGGGCGGACATGTGCTGGGCGGCGGCTGTATTGAAAAAGTCCCCTTTGCGTGGTATGATAAAACAAAAGAATACATTTCGGCCGACAGCGGCGGCACGGTGTGGCTGCCGGTGCGCATCATAAAAGAGACATATGCGGAATACGAGCCGAAAAGGCTGGAGCTTTCGGCCGGTAAATGCTCTCAGGTGCTTGAAAGCACCTGCCGCGGCGTGCTTGATCTTGTGACGAACGGTGGGGTCAAAAGAGCCGATTTCGGCTTTACCTTCGAGGATGGCGTAATACGCGGACGAATGACCGCCGAATGTGAAGAAAGCGCCGGGATAAGGTCGCCGGCAGAACAAACAGGAGAATGACAGATGATAGAACAGGTCGTCAATGTCGAACGCATCGAGCAGGTGATAAACCTCTTCGGTTCGTTCGACGAAAATATTAAGCTGCTTGAAAAGGAATACGATGTAAGCATAATAAACCGCGATACCGAGCTCAAGATAACCGGCGAGGCCGAAAAGGTCATGCAGGCCCGGCAGGCCATCGACGCACTTCTCGGCCTTGCCGCCCGCGGAGAGGATATCACCACCCAGAACGTCAATTATATAATATCGCTGGTGCGCGACGGGCGTGAGGATCAGATAGCCCAGATGGGCAAGGGGGTCATATGCGTCACGGTGCGCGGCAAGCCGGTGAAGGCAAAGACCCTGGGACAGCAGGCCTATGTCGATTCCATAAAGAACAATATCGTCACCGTAGGCGTCGGCCCGGCAGGCACAGGCAAGACATATCTGGCCGTCGCATGCGCCGTCGCGGCCTTCCGCGAAAAACAGGTCAACAGGATAATCCTGACCCGTCCGGCCGTCGAGGCCGGAGAGAAGCTGGGATTTCTGCCCGGTGATCTTCAGAATAAGGTCGATCCCTATCTGCGCCCCCTTTACGACGCCCTCTTCGATATGTTCGGGCCCGAGGCCTATCACCGCTATCTCGAAAAGGGAAATATAGAGGTCGCGCCGCTGGCATATATGCGCGGACGCACGCTGGACGACGCCTTTATCATACTCGACGAGGCCCAGAACACGACACCCGAGCAGATGAAAATGTTCCTTACGAGGATCGGCTTCGGTTCACATGCCGTCATAACCGGCGATATCACCCAGATCGACCTTCCGGACGGAAAGACCAGCGGCCTTAAGGAGGCCATGACCGTCCTCAAGGGCATCGACGATATCGCCATATGCACCTTCGACCATCGCGACGTCGTAAGGCATGAGCTGGTCGCCCGCATCATCAAGGCCTATGAAAAGCACGACCAGGAAAAACAGCGCCGTGCCGCGCAGAAAAAGGATATCAAGAAAAAGAGCTTTCATATAAAAAACAGGGAGTGATCCTCCCGGACAGGATGAAAAATAATGTCTAAGCTGAAAATAAATATGCACGGAAAGCGCGCGCTGCGCGACAAAGAGGCAGAGGGCCTCATACGCAGGGCGGCCCGCGCGGCATGGGAGAGCTTCGATTATCCCTTTGAGGGCGAGGTCGACATAACCCTGACCGACAACGAGGGCATAAGGGAGATCAACCGGGAATACCGTGAGATCGACAGCGCCACCGATGTGCTCTCCTTCCCGATAGAAGAGTTTTCGGAGGGGCAGCCGCCCAAGGATGTGGGGATGGACATAGACCCCGAAACAGGCAGGCTGGCGCTGGGCGATATGATAATATCGGTCGAGCGGGCGCGAGAGCAGGCCGGCGAGTACGGCCACGGCTTCGACCGCGAATGTGCATATCTCACTGTGCACAGCATGCTTCATCTTGTGGGGTACGACCATCTCGACGAGGGAGAACAGAAAAAACGCATGCGTCATATGGAAGAGACCGTTATGACCTCCATGGGTCTTGAAAGGGAATAGAAAAATGGCAGTTGATAAAACAGGTATATTTTCGGTGGTCGGACGCCCCAACGTCGGCAAATCGACACTTATGAACGCCCTCTGCGGCGCAAAGATAGCCATCGTTTCGGACAAGCCGCAGACGACGAGGACCCGCATAACCGGCGTTCTGACAGAGGACGACTGCCAGATGGTCTTTCTCGATACTCCCGGCCTGCATAAGCCGAAGAACCGCC
>CAKUAK010000089.1 GCA_934636325.1 uncultured Eubacteriales bacterium | reverse complement strand
ATCCTTGCGGCGACCCGGCCCTCGGGGGTGAAAACGCCGAGGTCGACCAGCGGGGGTATCGGCGTGCCCTCGGGCAGGAGGTAATTCTTCTGCTTGTTGTGGCTCTCTTCGTGCCTGACCCCGCCCGAGCGGGCCGAGGACACCGCCACCTTGCCCTTTTTCGAGACACGCAGGGTGCGGCAGACCCCCTCGGCAAAGCAGTCGAGCTGGCGGAAGCCCTCGTCCAGCAGCCCACCGAGATAGGCGTCGAGCCCACCTGCGGGGATGTTGTCGTGAAAGACCTGCTTGTCGGTGTACTTCTCGGCCTGAAAATAGCTCTTTCCACCGCCCTGTTTTTTGTTTATAATTATCTTGCGGAAGGCGCCGCTGCCGCGGCTGGCCACCGCCTTAAAGACCCCTTCGGTAAGACCCGAGGGGAGGTCGATATGCTCCATATAAATGCTCCTGTTTTCGAGTATAAGAAAATTATATTGCCCGAAGCGGCAAAAATCAACGGGCAAAACGATAGCATATTGGAATAAAATATTTTGAATATACGAGAGGTAATCAAAAATGGATATAGAACATATGACTCCGGGCGATAAGATAGAGGGATTTTATCTGCTTCAGACAGCGGCACAGAAGCAGACGGCCAACGGCCGGCCCTTTCTTACCGTCACGCTGGCCGACCGCACCGGTACGATAGAGGGTCAGGTCTGGGATTATTCCGGCCCGATCACCCCGGCCAACACCGGCTCGGCCGTCAAGGTCAGGGGCACGGTCAACGAATACCGCGGCGCGCGGCAGGTGACGGTCGAGCGCATACGCCTGGCCTTCGAGGATGATATCTTCGATCCGGCCGACCTTGTGCCCTCGGCCCCCATCGACGAGGAGAAGAGCTGGCGGGAGCTTATTGCGCTGGCCGAGTCGATCGCCGACGAGGACTACCGCGCCATCTGCCTCGACATGATGGATCGCTGGGGCGATATGGTGCGCACCATCCCGGCGGGCAAAAGCGTCCATCACGCCTTCCGCGGCGGGCTGCTCATGCACACCCTCTTCATGGCCAAAACGGCCGACTTCATGGCCGGGCTTTACAGCGCCGTCGTCGACCGCAGCCTGCTGCTGGCCGGGACGATACTCCATGATTTCGCCAAGTGCCGCGAGTTCACCCTTTCGCCCCTGGGGGTCGTCGTCGATTATTCGACCGAGGGCCAGCTGCTGGGCCATCTGGTCATGGGGGCGCAGGAGGTCGACGATTCGGCCCGGGCGCTGGGCATAGACGAAAACAAATCCTATCTGCTCCAGCACCTGATGCTTTCACACCACGGCCAGCCCGAGTTCGGCGCGGCCACCGTTCCGGTCTGCGCCGAGAGCGAGCTGCTCTCTTACATTGACATGATCGACAGCCGCATGGAGATATACCGCGAGTCCTTTATAGAGACGCCGGCCGGCGAGTTCAGCAAGCGCAATTTCGTCCTTGAAAAGAGGATATACAACCATATAAGCAATAAATAAGCGTTATAAGACCCACCGGGGCGGAGAGGCACGATGTGCCCTCCGCCCCGGTGGGTTTATGGGTGTGTGTAGGAGTGGGCTGAATATCTGTCAGGGAATCGCTCGCGGTGCTCGCTGGATTCCCTTCGACAGGGGGGACCGGCCTGCGGGCCGGGTTTCGCGGCCGCATTGCGATGCGGCTCGCGGGTC
>CAKUAK010000088.1 GCA_934636325.1 uncultured Eubacteriales bacterium | reverse complement strand
ACCCGGCCTGGCGGCCGTCGACGACCATCATGAGCACCTGTCCGTCCTTGGTCTGGCCGATACAGGTCCTCGGCTGGATGCCCCATCCGGCCGAGCCCTCGATGACCTTTTTGCCGTCGAGGACCAGGACAGGCTTGAACTCGACGGCGTCGCGCAGCTTGACACCGTCCTTGTATTTCCCGATCTGAAGGTCGTTGTCGTAATCAAAGCCGATGGTCTTGTTGTTGCCGCCGGCGAAGTTGGAATATGTCTTGCCGTCCTTGATGACAAGGCCGTGGGGCATGCCGCCGTTGCCGTGACCCTCGGGGTCATAGAAGCCGCTGGCGTTGATAGCCAGAACGGCCTTGTTCTGCTTGGCGATGTCGGCTATTATCGCGCCGGTATTGCCGAAATCGGCGGCCAGGCCCAGCCCGACCTGAGAGGGATCCTTGACGATGGCAAGCCGCCCCTCATATTCCGCGCCGGCGACACGGATAATGACGATGCCGTTTTTGGTGTCGATGGCAAGGACATCGTCGCCGGCGGTCGTCCTGATGCCGGTGCCCTTGCTGCCGGTGTCGGCCTCGTCGATGACCAGATAGCCCTCCGATGTGACGGCGTCGTCCTCGCTGTGACTGTCCATATAATCCTCGAAGCTCTTCTTATCGATCTCGGGATAGGTGTCAAAGAAGCTCTTTTCCAGCTTGCTCCATTTGACCTTTTTATCCGCACCGTGAAGGGTCCCGGAGCTCCAGTTGGTGTCTATATCGTCCTGATCGATCTCGATGTCAGAGCGTGTGTCCATTACCCTGTCTATGACCGAACGGGGGATGAACATGGTGGCCAGCCACTGGTGGGTCATGGTGCCCATGGCCGTTTCGATGTATATATCACGCCACTTTTTGATGAAGGGGATGTTGGAAAAGACCGCCGTGCAGTAGAGCACCGCGATCATAAGCACCGCCGAGACTGCCCTTATGATACGCTGTCTGGGCGTCCTTTTGGCCTTTTTGGCGGGTTTGGCAGTTTTGTCCGCGCGGACGCGGCGGGCCGGTCCGGCCTCGTGACGCCCCGGGGCGCGGGGGCGGGAAGGGGGCGTTTCACGTGAAAAAGCGTCGATGTTATCGTCGTCCTCGCCGAAGAATCCGGCCACGCGCCTGTCCATCTCGCGCTCCCACTCGTCGCTGCCGATGCCCTTTTCGGCTTCGGCCGGGGGGTCATCGGTGGGCGGGGCGGTCTCATCCCGCTGCTTCCGGCCTTTGCCCAGCTTGACGTCATATACCCGGGCGTCCGGCTTGCCCGAGGGCTGCCCGCCGGTGCTCCATACCCGGGTCAGGTCGTCGTCTCCGTCGCCCTTTTCCATATCCTCGGGCTTGACGCCATAGACGGCCGACATGTATATATCGTTGATGATGCGGTCGAGCTCCTCTGGGCTTTTTCCCTGCTCGTCGCCGCCAAAGGGCTTCTTGTCCATACAGCCCTCCTCCTTGCCTGCGGCCGCATCAGACCCGCGGCCGGTAATTACTATATCTTATCACAAGTTACAGACTATGAAAACACCCGTTTTGTTGCCGCGTTTTGAGGGTCGCCCACGGAATATATTCCGAAGGAGTCCCTTTATGATCGGGAGGCCGCATTTGCGGCGCTGTATATCCGATCCCGGGGATGTCCTTAATATTCCTCATTTGCATACAAAAATCCCGGTCATGCCCCTGTTGACATAAGGGCAGGATCGGGATATACTATTTATATAAAAGGGCGCTGTCCGACAAACGGTCAGACCCCGTTAGTTTGCAGAAATAACCGCAAGCTTTGACTGGGCCGTGCGGTTATTTCTTTTTATAAGCCTGAATGATCTGAAACATCAGGCTGATAAGAGCAACAGTAAGTATGCCGATCTGAATGAGATCAGAATATGTAACCATTGTCAGCCCCCCTTTCTTAAAGATCAGGGGACAAAGAAACTTCCCCTGACATGTCAGGGGTCTAACCGCTTGCCGCTTATCGACAGCGCCACAGACAGAATATCACAAAATATGATACTGTGCAAGGGCGGATCGGCGGCAAGGCATCGTTAGTTACGGAAATAACCGCAAGCGTTGCTAGGGGCAGTGCAGTTATTTCTTTTTATAAGCCTGAATAAAGAAAAAAGTCTGTGGAAACACAGACTTTTTTCTATTGGATGTGTTTTCAATGCCGCTCGGTTATCCATTCGCGCTTTATGCACCACAGCGCGGCCTGGAGGCTGCCGACGCCCGAGCGGTCGCCCGACCGTATGGCGGCGTCATGGCGGAAGAGAGCGCGCCAGCTGTCCTCGATGCGAGCCTTGAGCTCGGGATAGAAGGGGGTGGTCATGACCTTTGTCTCGGTCAGGCCCTGCTCCTCCAGCTCGCGCCGGAA
The DNA here is from genome assembly GCA_934636325.1 of uncultured Eubacteriales bacterium. Lineage (GTDB taxonomy): Bacteria > Bacillota > Clostridia > Oscillospirales > Butyricicoccaceae > RGIG1902. Next base: position 1,318 of record CAKUAK010000088.1, on the reverse strand, counting down.
ATCGCGGCCGTCCTTTTCGTCCTTCGGCAGATAGCGCAGCTGGAGCACCCGGTTCCAGTCGTACATATCGAAGAATACCGCCTCGGATACCGGCACATCGAGGAAGAGCACCGTGCCGCCCCCCGAGCCGTCGAGGCGGTACAAGTCGGCGAATACCCAATAGGGAAGCTCGGCGCCCGGGGGAGGGGGGACTATCCCGGCGGCCTCCCGGGCGAACCATGTATAGGCCGCAAGGAATCCGGGGGCGACAAGGCCGTATTTGCTCTCGACGAACCGGCGCTTGCAGAAGCAGACGCCATCACGGTCTATGGCCTCGATGACGGCCGGGGCCTGCATGGCGTAAAGCCTTATCGTGTTATGTGTGTCACCCATTCGGAACGCACCTCCCATATGTTGCCATAGACCGAACGATCCTGCTGCAAAATGACGCTGTCGTCAAAAAGACGCTTCCAGCTCCGGCGGATCTCCTCTTTTATCTCGGGATAGAAGCGGGACATGTAGGCCCGGGCGTCGGTGACGCCGATATCACGCAGCAGCTGCTTGTGCCGGGCGGAGTCCTTTTCGTCCTTGGGCAGATAGGAGTAATTCATTATGCTGCCCCATTTTGCGATGTTGACCGGGGTTATCATGGCCGGGTCGAGTTCAAGCTCGAGGATGACGAAGCCCTCTTCGGGCAGCATGACCCCCTCCTTGCGGTAGGATACCCAGATAGGATAGCTGACGTCGGCCGGACGGCTTTCGGCGCCCGGTGTGTTGTCGGCCAGCCAGCGGTAGATGTCGAGAACGAAGCCCCGGTGCTGGGCGTCGAGGTCGGTGCCGATGTATTCTTCCTTTACGATATACCGTCCCTGGCGTTCAAGGATGTCGGCGACGGCGGCGTTCTGCTTTGTCCAGACCTTGATCTTTCCCACGGACCTGTCCGCGGGGGCCCCATCAGAATTAAATAGATCTGCCCGGCACGTGTCCGTGCAAATCGTTACGCCGGACTTCCGGCGCGCGGCAGAAGCCGCGTCAGACAGGGCCTCCGGCTGGTCAGCATTATCTGTTTCAAATGTCAGGCGCATCTGATGCCAGCTGACCCCGCCGTGGGTCGAGCCCGACATGCCCTCGTCGACAAATCCGAAGCGGCGATAGAACCCGACCATATGATCCTTGCAGGTCAGGACCAGACCGCGCCGCCCCTGATCCCGGGCGTCGGAGATGAAGCGCTCCATAAGGGCAGAGGCGTACCCGCGCCCGCGGCAGGCCGGGTCGCAGGCAAGACTGAAGATCATCTGCCACGCGCCCTTTTCGTTGTGGAGCTCGGGGTGGTCGTACA
>CAKUAK010000087.1 GCA_934636325.1 uncultured Eubacteriales bacterium | reverse complement strand
CGTGGCCGAGCTGCTCATGAGCGATAAGGGCGCATTTATCTCCGGCTCGACATTCCTTGTCGACGGAGGCGCAACGGCAAGCTATTTCTACGGTCCTCTCAAGCACTGATACGGTGCGATAATATATGCGAAGCGCATCCCCGCCATGCTGTGGCGGGGATGCGTTTTATATCCTCTTCACCTTTTAAGGTCCGATCCAAAGATGGGTCTCGAATGTCTTGATTTTGGTGCGGGAGCTGATATATAATGTATCCACCCAAATATCAAGGGGAGGATCCTCAATGTATAAGCTCTATCAATGGGTGGCCTTCTTTTATATCTACTGCTTCTTCGGCTGGATATGGGAGACCTCTTATGTTTCCATACGAAAACACCAGTTTGTCAACCGCGGCTTCCTTCACGGCCCGGTCATCCCGATATACGGCTTCGGCGCAATATCAATGCTCTTTCTCGCTCTGCCGGTCAGGGACAATATACCCCTGGCCTACTTCGTCGGCCTTGCCGGCGCGACGCTGCTCGAGCTCTTCACCGGCTGGGCGATGGAGTCGATCTTCAAGGTGAAATACTGGGATTACAGCAATCAGAAGTTCCAGTATAAGGGATATATCTGCCTTTCGTCCTCACTTTTCTGGGGCTTTCTTACGGTAGCGCTGGTGCGTTGGGTGCATCCCCCGATATCAGAGCTTCTGCTGTCACTTCCGAACAGCACCGTGTTGATCGTCACATTGGCTGTCACGGCGGCATTTCTTGCCGACTTTGCCGTCAGCGTCAAGGAAGCCCTTGGTATGCGCGGCATACTCATCGCAATGGAGCGTATGCGCAACGAGATGGAACGCATCCAGCAGGAGCTCGACCGTCAGAACGAAGAGCGCCGCGAGAAGCTCTCTAAGCTGGCCGAGGAAGGCCGGCTCAAGCTGGCGGAGCGCGCCGAGGAGGGCCGCCTCACCCGCGAGGAGCTGGCCAGAAAAGCCGAGGAAGGCCGGCACGAGCTTTCCGAACATGTTGACGAGATGCGCAGACAGGCCGAGGCGCTCAAAAACGAAGCTGCCGCCCGCGCGGAGGAAAACCGCCGCGAACGCGAAGAACGGCTTGCCGCCATACGCGCCAAGAACGAAGAACAGCTCACTGTTCTGCTCAACGCCCGTTCCCGCCTGAAAAAGCGTCATCCTTCGGCCAGCTTCGGCAGGTTCGAAAATATGATAAACGAGGCCAGAAAGGCCCGCGAAGAACGCAGAAAATAGCCGCAAAACAGCCCCCTGTCCGAATAACGGACAGGGGGCTTTGAACATATCGGTCAGGCGCGCGGATCGTCGCCGAGTATATCATTTATTGTGTGGGAGGTCATTATATCATATCCCTCCATCGCCGTATTTATCGTGACATCGTCCTCGCTGCGCTCAAGCCATTTTGCTATGACGAAACGAAAGATGTTAAAGAGGTATTCCGCGATATTCTCCGGGGTGAACAGCCGATTCTCTGTCTCTGCGCCGGCGCGCTTTCGCGCGACGACCTTTATCATATCCTGCATAAAGCATTTATGCATGATCTGGCTGAAGGCATTTTGACCGTCGACCTTGTACATCCTGCGGTAGTATTCTTTATCCTTGTCCATCCTGACCAGAAGGCTCAGGAATGCCTCTCGCACAAAGCCGTTTTCAAGAAGTGGGCGGACGATATCGCCGACATCCCTGTCGAAAATATATTCGGCTACCTCATATTTATCCTGAAAATAGATATAGAAGGTCGGCCGGGCAAGCCCCGCGCCATCGGTTATATCCTTTACGATCATCTTCTCAAAGCCTTTTGTCACAACAAGCTGCTTGAAGCTGTCGGATATCCTGTCTCTGGTGTCCTGCCTTAACTCCTGTGTCATCTCTACCCCGCCCATGCTGTGTATTTCCTGAAGATATTATATCAGTTGGGGCGACGCTCTTGCAAGACGGGCGGCTTTGATTTATTATTAAATATTATAACGACATGGAGATATCGACATGAGCGACGATCAGCTTCTGCCCCGGCTGCGCGATCTTGCCGGGCGCTGCGCAAATAAAAACATCCCCTGCGCCACCTTTTTTCTCACCCCGGCCGAGCAGGCCGAGGCCATCGAATACGGCCGTTCCCTGCCCGTAAGGCCCTCTTTTTTCGGAGGCTATCCCGAGGCCGAACGCAGGCTGGCCTGCTTCCTGCCCGATTATCTGACCGAAGAGACCTTCGATCCTTCACAGTTCATAACGGCTGTCCACGCCTCCGCGCCCTTCTCTTCCCTTTCTCACCGCGATTTTCTCGGCTCGCTGATGGGCCTTGGGATAGAGCGCCAGTGTGTCGGCGATATAATCGTAAAAGATCAGGACTGCTGGTTTTTCCTGACCTGCGCCATCGCCCCCCATGTGCTCGATTCGATGGTAAAGGTCGGACGCGGTGGGGTGTCGCTCGAGGAGATCTCGCTCGATGAGGTTCCGTCCTTCCGGGCCGATATGCAGGAGATATCCTTCACCGTCCAGTCGCTGCGCATCGACGCCGTACTTTCGGGCGTATTCCGCATATCGAGAAGCTCTTGTCAGGAGCTTTTCCCCCGCGGCGATGTGACCCTCAATTTCCTGCCCTGTATGGACAAGGATGCCGCCGTCGAGCCCGGGGATATCATATCGGTGCGCCACAAAGGCAAGGCAAAGATCCTCTCTGCCGACGGACGGTCAAAAAAAGGGCGGACATTCGTGACCGCCGGGATATACAGATAAAATACAAAAACTCCGGGCCGCATGTAAAACGGCCCGGATATTTTTATTTCAGCAGAAAGGGCAGGAACTGGCCCGCCGAGACAAAGGCTATGCTGTAAGCCACGATGGTCAGCGGTTTGCCCAAAAGGATTATGGCGGCAAACTTCTGATAGCTCATATTGGTCAGCCCCGCGATAAGGCACAGGGTATCGTCGGGGAAAAAGGGCAGCAATATGGCTATGGCAAAGAAACGCTCGAACTTTTTGCTGTTTTCGATCTTGCCGATATACTTGTTATATGTCTCTTCCTCGACAAGGTGGGTGACCAGCTTTTTGCCGTATTTCTTGGCCAGGACGAAGTTTATGGCCGAGCCTATGGCTACGCCGGAATAATTGAGCACAAAGCCCCACACCGGCCCGAATATCACGACGCCGGTTATAAGGGTCATGCCCCCGGGTATGAAGGGCAGCACGACCTGGAGTATCTGTATCGTTATAAAGGCCATCGGCCCGAACACCCCTGCCCTTCCGACAAAGGCGCGCATGCTGTCGATATCCTTGAACCATCCGACACACCATCCGTATACGCCGAAAATGACAATCGCCGCGGTTATTCCTATGGCCAGACCGTTCAAAAGATTTTTCACGGCAGATTTCTGCATCTGATCCACCTTCTATTCCATATCATCATATTTTTTGAAAACGAGCTCGACTTTGAAAAGATCCCCGTCTATATAAAGGTTCATCCTTCCGCCCTGAAGCTCGGTAAGACTTTTGGCAATATTGAGCCCGAGGCCGCTTCCCTCGGTGTGTCTCGAGCTGTCGCCGCGCACAAAGCGTTCGGTCAGCTCTTCGGGGTCGATATTGAGCCTTTCGCGCGATATGTTCTTAAAATCGAGCACGACATCGCTTCCGACACATGACACCGAAATATAGAGCCGCGTCCCCTCCTGAGAGTATTTTGCGGCGTTGCCGAGAAGATTATCCAGAACGCGCCACGCCAGCTTGCCATCTGCCAGTATGCATAAGGGGCCCTCCGGCAGGTCGATGACCGTGCTCAGCCGGCTCTCGTCAAGGCGCTCGCTGTATTCGGCCACGGCCTGATCTATCAGCTCGCCGACGTTGACCGGCCCCAGCTCGACGGGGATATTACCGGTCGCCGCCTTTGACGCCTCGACCAAGTCGACGGTCAGCTTTTTGAGCCTTACGGCGTGCTTTTCAAGTATCGCGGCATATTCCTCCGCCTTGCCGTCCAACGGTTCTTTTTTAAGAAGGTCGACATAGTTTATTATCGACGTCAGCGGCGTTTTTATATCGTGAGATACATTTGTTATGAGCTCGGTCTTAAGGCGTTCGCTCTTCATACGCTGCTCCAGCGCGATCCCCAGGCCGTCGGTCATGCTGTTTATATCATCCGAAAGCCGCCGGAGGTCGCCGTGCATATGCGATGTGTCTATCTTGCTTTCTATATCTCCCGCGGCGGCGGCGCTGCTGCCCTCCATCACCCTTCGGAGATGCCGGGCGAACACACAGCATACTGCCGCTGCCGCCCCTTCGACAAGCAGCACGGCAAACACATATGTTCCAGACTCATACGCTCTTTCGGCAAAATAAAAACCGAAGGTCAAAAAGAGGCACACGGCCGCAGCTGTCCGCCATTCGATGGCTATAGCGCCCAGCAGCCGCCGAATGGTATTAACGGTATAAAATGTCAGCCTTATGACGCGGTAAACCAGCGTATTGCGCAGCATGCCGCCCTTTTTCAGTCTTGCCGCCGTCGTCATGACAAGGGATACCGTTATGAGCGCCGCGATCCCCACTATGACACAGGCAGCTATGAAAACATAAGCAAAGGCCGACAGGTCGCCGTTATTCACCCCCGAAACAAACACAAAGAAGAGCAGCGCAAGAATCATGGCAGATACCGCGACATATATATCATAGGGTATCCTGTCAAATATGCCGAGGGTGATCCCCTCCTCCCCTCTGCTGTGCCCTGCGGCGCAGCAGAGGAAAACGACGGCTGTCGTCAACCCGAGACCCGACAGGGCGGCCAGCCATATGAAGAAATACTTCAGGCTGTCGGCCAGATCGTATATCGAACGCTCGTAAAAGAGATCATCGTCACGGACGCTCATGTCCGGATCAAGGCCGATCTCAACGGTATAAAATACGCTGCCTGTCACGGCATCCTTACTATCGAGCTTGGCGTCTTTTTCTTCGGTGGTGCCTATGCTGTCGACATTATAAAGGTCGCTGCCGTCATATTCAAAATAATATACCTTCAGGCCGTCGATGCCTCCATCGGCAATATCGGAATATATGAGCGCATCATCCCGGCTTACGCTGAAGCGGATATTCGACCACCTCGGCGAGTATATCCCGGACGTAAGATCGGACACGCCGCCGCTTTCGACCGTATCATACGCGATCTTCCACGCCGCGTTGAGCATATGGTCCTCGTAAACAGGGCTTACGATATATCCCCCGTCATAATAATACATCTTCATCTCATAGGCATAGGCCGCGCCCAACAGACCGACGGCAAGCCCGATGGTGAAAAAGAATACTGACAGAAACGCCGCCGTGCGCAGCGCTATGTTTTCGGTCGGTCTCATCAGGCATTATTCTCCATTTTATACCCCTGCCCCCAAACGACCTTGAGATATCGTGGCTCGGAGGGGTTTATCTCTATCTTTTCTCTCAAGTGGCGGATATGGACGGCCACCGAGCCTTCAGAGCCATATGGTTCTTCGTTCCAGATGATGCTGTATATTTTTGATGACGAATAGACCTTTCCCGGGTTTTCCATAAGCAGCTTGAGTATGCTGTATTCCATGGGGGTCAGCGCCGCGGGCTGACCGTCGACCGTCACCGACTTGCGCTCGTCGTCAAGCTCTATATTGCCGACCGACAGGGTCGTCCTTGGTCTTTCCATCCCCCCGAGATTGGTGTATCTGCGCAGCTGAGAGCGGACCCTGGCCTGCACCTCCAGCGGGCTGAAGGGCTTTGTTATGTAATCGTCGGCGCCGCCGTTGAGACCCATGACCTTGTCGGCGTCCTCGCTTTTTGCCGTAAGCAGTATTATCGGGAAATTATGCTTCTGCCTTATCTTCTCCATGGCCTCGATCCCGTCCATGCCGGGCATCATTATGTCCATCAGCGCAAGATGGATATCATGCTCGTCTGCGGCCTTTATGGCCTCGAAGCCGTCGGACGCCTCGATAATATTATAAAGCTCGTTTTCCAGATATATTTTAAGGGCGGCGCGGATATCGCGCTCGTCGTCGCACACCAGTATATTATACATCTCTTATCCCCCCGGATTTACATTCTATACCCTTTTGCATTAAGATGAAACGGTATAACCCTTTAAGATTAGCTTAATTTCATATTCCTTTATGACGATACGAAAGGGATAAAAGTTTCCTCCGGTGTGAAGATTTTATCATATTATTCATAAAAATGCCAGCCTTGCCATGGCAACTGTTCCATGATAAAATCAGGATATCTGATACCAAATTATTTAAGGGAGGCACATCATGTTCAATATAACATCAGAAAACGAAAAACGCTTTGAAGGTCTCATCGAAAGCGTCATGACGGCGGGAAATGCCGCCGGGCTGACCTGCGCCGTCATAAGCCCCTCGGGCGAGATAGCAAGGCTCTGGCAGCACGGCTTCCGCGATGCAGAACAGGGCCTGCCCATCACCACCGACACCATCTTCGGGCTGGCGTCGGTGACAAAATCCTTTACCGCACTTTCGATAATGCAGCTCGAAGAAGCCGGAAAACTGAGCCTTGACGATCCCATTTCGAAATACATCCCCGAGTTCACGAATAAAAACCAGCCCCGGCCTGTCCGCATACGCCATCTTCTAAGCCACAGCGGCGGCTTCTATCCCCTCAAAAGGATACTCATGGCTGAGGTCGCAGCTTCAATGGGCTTCGACCAGCAGAAGGACGGCGATTTTTCATATAATTCCGCACTCGAGGCCGAGGGCACGCGCCTCGTCGCCCGCCGCCTTGACAACCAGACCGACCTTATCGGTCTGCCCGGCGACATGATGAGCTACTGCAACGACGGTTTCGGCCTTCTCTCCCACATCGTTATGGAGGCCTCCGGCGAGCCGTCCTTTGCCGACTATGTCAAAAAACACATTCTCGTGCCCCTCGGCATGGATCGCAGCTCCTGCGACTTTCTGGCCCCGCAGAACGACCCCAACTCGGCCGTCATATATAATGTCTCGGGCGGAGAGCGTGTCATAAGCGATAACCTCGACAACGCCTTTGTATTGAACGGCGGCGGAGCGATGAAATCGACCATGTCCGACATGGCAAAATATATCGCCATGTATCTCAACGAAGGCGCGACACCCTCCGGACGCTTTGTAACGCGCCGCACGGTGCGTGAGATGGTCAAGCCCCGCCAGCCGATGGCCGTCAACTCCTATTATGGTTACGGCCTTATGATAAACCCCCTTCGCACGACAACAATAATACGCCACGGCGGCAGCCTCGCCGGGGTATCCTCCCACATGGCATGGAGCTATGAGGGGGGCTTCGGCGTGATGGTGCTGTGCAACACAAGCGGCGTTGCCGTCTCTGCAATAGCAGATGGGCTTATAAGGCTTTGCCTCGGGCTTGATCCCCTCGGACTCCACGAAACATATATCTCCCGCACATGGCGCCCCGCCTTCCTTGAACGCATTTCCGGCCACTATGCTGCGACCGAAGGCGCTGACTTTACCATTTCGACATCCAAAGAGGGACACCCTGTCCTGACCGACGCCTCGGGCGTTTATCCCCTCACGGTCATCAGCCCCAGCCGCGCCATATTCCGCCGCACCTTTGATGACGTAGCCATCGAGATCCTTCAGGACGAGCGCCGCGGAGTTTTCGCCATTCGCAACGGCACGCGCATCGTCCCCAAATGCCAATAGAATTTCCTTGCAGTACAAGGCGGCGGACACCCTTAAAGG